>JBFINV010000040.1:0-12337 GCA_041611015.1 Acidimicrobiales bacterium
CGGTCCCTACCACAATCTGGGCATCTTGGGTTTCGATCTACGTGATGCGCTGTCGCTGACCGCAGCGGAATGCGATCGTCGGATACCCGGTCGACGCACGGACGACGACCTGATCAGGCAGGTACCGGAGGCGGCCGGTCTTCGGACCGCGCGGCGGGTGCTGCGCGCGGCGGGACCCGACAGCACGGTCTTCGATGCAGCCACGGCGTTCGCCGATGATGGCGGGGTCGAGGTGCTGGTGGTCATGCTGGGCGCGAACAACGCGCTGCAGGTGGCATCGAACCTCGAGCTGCATTGGAGCGGCGACGACTTCGCAGACCTCGATGCCAAGGAGCGGTACACCCTCTGGCAGCCCCACCACTTCGCCGCGGAGTACGACCAGGTGGTGCAGGCGGCCGCAGCGGTCGGCGCCCAGCACACCGTGTTGGCCACTGTGCCCAAGGTCACCATCATCCCGCTCGCTCGAGGAGTCGACGGCAAGGTGGCGCCCGGGTCGCGCTTCTACCCGTACTACACCCGAATCTGGATCGACGACGACAGCTTCGAGCCAAAGCGGGACAAGCACATCACCCACCACGAGGCCCGGGATGCGGATGCGGCCATCGACGCCTACAACGACCACATCCGGGCTGCGGCGGCCGCCATGGGCCCGACCTGGCACGTCTTCGACCTGGCTGATCTGTTGGATTCGATGGCCACCAAGCGCTACATCGACGATCCCGCGGCGCGCCCCGCGGGCTTCGTTCCCTACCAGTGGCCGGAACCTCTCGACGGCCTCGATCCCTTGCTGGGTACGAAGTTCTTCCGCTCCGAGGACGGACGACGCACCGAGGGCGGCATCTTCTCCCTCGACGGCATCCACCCCACGGTCATCGCGAGCGCCCTCGTCGCCCACGAGATGGGGAAGCTCCTACGCGGGGCCGGAGTCGATGTCGGCAACGTGGATCTCGCAGCAGCACTGGCGGCCGACCGGCTCAACACCGACCCTCCCGACATCGTCGACTCCGCACTCGGCGTCATCGGCTGGCTCGACCAGGCCGCCGACGTCTTCACATCCATCGCCCGCCTCGGCCGATGATGGCGCACCCGCCGAGACCCCTCGACGTGGGGTCGAGACCGACGCTGGGGGGGTCCGGGGCAGCCTGCGGTACGGTCGGCGCGTGAGTCCGATCGAGCTGGTGCAGGCGATCCGGGCCGGGGATGTCGCGACCGTCGACCGCCTGCTCGGCGCCGACCCCACATTGGCCACAACCCGGGTCGACGGCCGGAGCATGCTCCACCACGCCACCGACTGGCCGGGCCACTGGCCGGAAGTGGCTCGGACGATCGAGCGCCTGGTCGCTGCCGGCGCGGACCCCAACACCAGGGTCCCGCATCCCGACAACCCCAACGTCGCCGAGACCCCGCTGCACTGGGCGGCGAGCAGCAACGACGTCGCAGCCGTGAACGCACTGCTCGATGCCGGCGCGAGCGTCGACAGCGTGGGCGGGATCTTCGACGGTTGCACCCCCTTCGCCGAGGCGGTGATATTCGGGAACCACGAGGCTGCGGTGGCGCTGATGGACCGGGGCGCCACGGTGCACCTACCTGGTGCCGCCGCGCTCGGCCGGGCAGATCTCGTCGACGCCTTCTTCGACGAGTCAGGGCAGCTCCGCAGCGGTGTGGGGCAGATGCCCAACTGGAGCGAGCCGCCCCCGGCGCAGGCGCTGCTCGATCGGGCTCTGTGGTTCGCCTGCCAGCGTGGCCACCTCGAGATCGCCCGCGCCCTCCGTGACCGGGGCGCAGATCCATCGGTGGTGCTGGACCCCCCGGGCACCACTGCGCTCGAAGAGGCCGAGGCCAACGACCACGCCACCGTGGCGAGCTGGCTCCGCTCGCTCAATTGACCAAGCAGCCTGCAAACCGGGTCTGACCCCGACATGGGTGGGGTCAGACCCCCTCGACCTGGGGTCGAGGGTTTCGGGAGACGGAAGCTCAACCGGCGAGGCGCCAGACCAGCAGGGCCAGGGCCAACATGACGGCCAGGTTGGACGCCCAGGCGGTCCAGAGCCACTTGGCGACGTCGACCCGGAGCACCGCCATCTGCTCGGCGAGCCCGGCCATGTCAACGCGTAGCTCGGTGCGGAGGTCGGCCATCTCGCCCCGGAGCTCGGTGCGGAGGTCGGCCATGTCGCCGCGCAGCTCGGCGCGGAGGTCGGCCATCTCGCCTTTCAGCTCGGCGCGTAGCTCGGCCATCTCGCCCCGCAGCATCAATGTGGTGGCCTGCATGTCGGTTCGGGTGACCAGCTCGCTCGACGGCGAGCGGGGCAGGAGCTCCATGAGCACTCCGGCGCTGTCGGTTCCGATCGCTTCGGCGAGCTCGTCGTAGAGCTGGCGCCGCTCCTCTTCCGAGATCGTCATGATCCCACCTCGTCCGTCGGGGTGTCGAGGAAATGAGGGAGAAGCGGGCTGAGCGCCGTCCCGCTCAGCTGCCGTCGACCAGCTCGGCGGTGCCGGTGGCCTCGATGGCGATGCCCCGGCTGCGCGCGATGCGACCGAAGATCAGCTCGGCCCGGGACTCGATGGTGACGGTGACCGTGAGGTTGCCGTCGGCGTTGGTGCCGACGCTCACCGCGGGCAGCCCGGCCCCGTCGGGCAGGTCCTGGCCCGCCACCGACGACAGCACCGCCTCCCGCACCCGGGCCGGATCCAGGGCCAGCTCGCCGTCGCGGCGGAGCCGGTCCTGATCGAGCCCGTAGGTCACGGCGTCGTTGGCGGCCGAGTCGGTGGCGTCGACGAGGCGGCGCTGCTGCAGCCACACGTTGCCCAGGTCGACGGCGATGGCCCCGAGCAGCAGCACGATCAACAGCCCAACCGGGTAGAGGAACAGCACGCTGCCCCGCTGGTGACTCATGGTGCGCAGACCGCCTCCCCGTCGAGGCCGCTGCGGAACGGGTCGACGATCTCGCTGTGGCTCGCGCTCACCTCGAAGCCCCGACCCCAGCCGAACCCCCCGGGCAAGCTGATGGCCGGCACCGGGTACGAGTACCTCACCTGCACCCGGGCGCAGCGGCGCAGCTCGCCATTCACGTCGGGTCCGGCCAGGCTGCTCGGGTCCATCCAGCTGCTCGCTGCGAAGGCGGCCCGCCCGGCGGCATCCGCTGCGGCGATGTCGCCCTCGGACTCGACCAGGGTGCGGGTGGTCTCCCGGGCCGCCGAGGACACCGCCATCTTGGCGTCGACCACGGCCCAGGCGTTGAACGCCAACAGCATCCCGAAGACCAGCACCACCACCCCGAACAGCATCCCCTCGGCGCCGCCCACGAAACCGGCGTCACCCACGAGGCGCCGCCGGGGCTCACTCCTCGATGAACACTTCACGGCGGATCTCGATCGACCGGTCGATGCTGGCGAATGGCAGGGCCCGGGCCCAGCGGTCAGGGAGCAACGTGGGGTTGGATCCCGTGACCGTCACCACGACCACGCCCTCGCCCGGCGGCACCCTGATGGACACGTCGGCGTCGTAGCTGCCGATGCTGCGCTCGAAGCGGTCCACGCCGCTGACCGCGTCGCCGGTGCGCGCCGCAGCGCGGCCGGCGTCGTAGGCCGCTGCGGTCACCACCGACGTCGCGTAGAGGCTCCACAGCACCTGCATGGCCAGCAGCAGGAACACCAGGAAGGACACCAGGCCGAACACGGAACCGAAGAGCCCTGCGCCCCGGTCCCGCCGTTCGGAGGTCACCGGGTCAGCCGCCGCCGATCTGGCCGATCTGGTCCTCGGCGGCGTTGGTGGTGTCGTTGAACAGCGCATCGAACGCGCCGTAGGCGACCACGCCCAGCGCGGCCATGATCAGCACCGCGATCGCGACCGAGACGATGCCCTCGCCCCGGTCCCGCCACGTTGTCCTGCTCCCGAGCTCCATGTCGGTGTCTCCCTTCTGGGTCGTCGTTGTCGAAGTTCTGTCCTCAGCCCGCTGAGAAGGTCCGCATGGCCTGGATGAAGGGGATGGCGATGAGGATCGTCCCCGGGATCAGCGCGGCCACTGCGACGGGAATCCAGACCTGCTGGTCCTTGCGCTCGATCGACTCGATCAGCTCCCGGTGAGCTTCGCGTCGGACCGCCCGGGCCTCGTCGCTGATGAGCCGGCCCAGGTTGCCGGCCTCCTGGTTGAGTCCGAGCACCGCCACCAGGCGATGCAGGGCGTCGACGTCGGCCAGCTCCGCCCATTCCCGCAGTGCCTGGATCTCGCTGAGGCCCTGGCGCATCCGGGCCAGGGCCACCCGCAGATCCTGGGCGATCACGCCCCGGCCCCGCCCAGCGAGCCGGTGCATCGCCGCACCGAGGCTGTAGCCCGCACCGAGCAGCATGCCCAGCTGCTCGGCCACCACGGGAAGCTCCCGGAAGAGCCGCTGCTGTCGGGCCTCCGAGGCCCTTACCACCCGCTGCTCGGCGACCAGGAACACCAGCAGCGGTGCCACCAGGGCCACCAGGACGGTCGCCAGCGGCGGCAGTCGCACCAGGACCGCCAGCGCCAGGATGACCAGGAGGGCAATCACTGTGCCACCCACCTGCCGGGTGCGGAACTGGGCGGCGTCGATGGGGGAGTGGAGGCGTCGCAGCTTCCGCTCCAGGTCCTCCGACACGCCGAACACCCGGGCGAGCGCAGCGCCCACCCCCTGGGAGAGCGGGCCCACGACGTCGCGGAAGGATTCGAAGGACACCAGGGTGCGGGCTGGGGTGACTTCGAAGCCCCCGGGCGTGTAGGGGCGGAGTCGGTCGACCAGGGGCCGGCGCGCGAACCAGCGAAGCACCGACAGCGACAGCGCCAGCCCCACGAACATGACCATCGCGAAGACCACCTCGAGCCGGGTCATCTCTGCTCCCCCTGAGTCGAGACCTCGGGGAAGACTCGTTGCTCCTCGGGCAGCGCCATGACGTGGGTGGCGGCCAGCCAGCAGGCGATGATCACCACCAGGGCCACCACCACCAGGGCCTGGCCGTAGGACGTGGCGTACGCGGCGCGCCCGTCGCCGATGGACATCCCCACCAGCGCCATGCCCACCGGGACCAGAACCGTGAACCAGCGCGCGAACCGGGCGCCGGCCTGGCGGGCCACTGCGTCCTTGCGTCCCTGCGTGTCGGATACCCGGTCCTCGGCCAGAGCGGCCAGGCGGCGGTCGAGGTCGGTGCCGCCGAGCTGGTGGGCCACGAGCAGGGTCTCGCAGACGATGTCGGCGGTGTGGTCGGCGAGGCGCTGCTTGAGGGCATCGAGGGTGCGGTCGAAGTCCGTCGACAGCAGCCACTCGCGCTGGGCGGCGGCGAACGCCGGGCGGAGCTCTGCCGGTCCCCGCCGGCCCACCTCGAACAGGGCCTGGGGGACGGACCTCCCGGCGCTGCCCGTCATCACCCGGATCTCCTCGATCATGCGGGGCCAGGCTTCCTGGGCCTCTGCCAGATTGCGTCGGCGCCGGGTCCGGTGGGCGGCCACGGGCGCGGTCGCCAGCACCGCCCCCACCACCAGCGCCGGGATCAGGCCGCCGAAGATTGCGAACCCCACGAGCGAGCCCACCGCGAGCAGAGACAGGACCGCAGCCAGGAACTGGGCCGGGCGGACGTCGCGCAACCCGGCTTGGACCAGCCATTGCGCAGAGCGTCGGGGCGAGCTGGTGGCGGGCCCGGTGGTGGCCGGTCCCAGCCGCCAGCCGGACCACCGATGGGTGGCCGCGGTGTAGAGGTAGAACACCCCGAGCCCGCCGACGAGCGCAAGCGCCAGCTCGCTCACGACGGCACCGGCGCCAGCCCCGGACCGTGGGCCAGCAGCTCGTGGATGTCGTGGCCGTGCTCGCCGAGGCGACGCACCATCCGCACCGGGATCTGGCCGGTCCAGCGGAGCGGCTGGTCGTAGCGGCTGCGCTCGAAGAGCTCGGTGACCGTGAACTGGGTGGCGTTGTCCCCGCCCTGGAGCTCCTCGACTGCGAGCACGTCGGCGACCCGGGGGCCCCACGCGGTCCGGGCGCAGTGCACCACCAGGTCGACCGCCTCCGACACCAGGGTGTTGAGGGCCGACATCGGCAGCTCGTTGGACGTGTCGGCGAGCTGGCACACGAACCGGAGGCGGGTGAGCGCTTGCCTGGCCGAACCCGCGTGGATGGTGGTGAACCCGGCCACGCCGGAGCTGAGGGTCAGCAGCAGCGGGAGGGCCTCGCGGTCGCGGACCTCGCCGACGATGGCCACGTCGGGCGCCATGCGGAGGAAGCCAGCCACGAGGCGGCGGAGGTCGACGGGTTCGCGGTCGACCCGGCCGGCCCGGGTCTGCATGGAGGCCACGTTGGCGAGGGGGACGTCGGCCTCGAAGACCTCCTCGGCCACCACCACCCGTTTGGTGGGGTCGATCTCGGCCGCGCAGCACGACAGCATGGTGGTCTTGCCAGATCCCGGCGATCCCGAGAACACGATGCTGAGGCCGCTGGCCACGGCGGCGGTGAGGAAGCGGGCCACCCCGGCTCCCAGCATGTCCCGCTCCACGAGCTGGCCCAGGCTGGTGAACGCCACGCCGGTGAACTTCCGGATGTTCACCATGAGGTGCCCGCCCCGGGCGATGTCCTGGTGGACGATGTGGAGGCGGGCCCCGTCGTCGAGCTGGGCATCCTGGAGCCCGAGCGACGGGTCCAGCTTGCGGTGCGAGGTGGACGCGTCGTCCAGGAGCTTGGTGAGCGTCCGAATGACGTGCTCGTCGTCGTGGAACGCCTCGTCGTGGTAGCCGGAAGGGCCGGTGTGGCGCTTGACGAAGATGGCGTCGGGAGCGTTGACCATGATCTCCCAGACGTCGTCGTCGGCGAGGAGGTCGGTGAGGGGGCCGTAGCCGGCCATGTTCCGGTAGGCGCGTTCGGAGAGCCGGGCGGTGTCGGTGAGCTCGAGGGGTCGCAGCCCTCGCTTGTGGTCGTCGTTCCAGCGGGCGATCTCTTCGTCGATGAGGGCCCGCAGCCCGGCCCGGCCGTCGCCGCCGGCGAGGTCCAGTGCCAGCTCCTTGGCCCGGGACTGGACGTCGAGCTCGATCTCGACCAGCGGCGCCACCAGATCCTCGGAGCGCATCAGCCCGTCCCCTCGGCCGGCAGGTCGCCGTCGTGGTAGTGGCCGATGGACCCTGGCGCTACCGGGGTGCCTGCCGGCTCGGACAGCGGTCGGGGCTGCACCCGTTCGAGGGCGGCGAGCACCGCCGCGGTGATCGGCTTGGTCAGCGCTGCGGGCATGCGGGCCCCGTCGTGAAGCAAGTCCTCGAGCCGGCGCCGCTCGGGCAGATGGAGCGGCGAGGGCAGTTGGGTGGTGACCGGGGCGACCAGCTGTGCGAGCGCGACCGTGATCTCGGCCCGCTGGCGGCCGGGACGGCCCGATCGGTTGACCACTGGGAGTATCCGGCTCGGATCGACGCCGAAGGCAACGAGGTCGGCGATCACCCGGAGGAGGTCGTGCAGACCCTTCACCCCGGGTGTCCCGATGGTCACGACCAGATCGGCGCGCCCGGCGGCGGTGCGGGCCAGCTGATTGCGTTCCTCGATGTCGACCGAGCCGGTCTCGTCCTCGCCGTCGAGCTCGGGCTCCATGTCGACCACCACGAGCCGGTAGGCCCGGCTGAGGTTCTGGACGGTGGCGGCGACCGCTCGCGGACGCAGCACCGACCAGTCGCGGGGGCGGCGCAGGCCGAGCAGGAGGTGATAGCCCCGCTCGGGGACGTCGAAGGCCGTGACCCTGATCTCGCCGGGGTCGGGGTTGCCGGCGCGGTGGGCGTCGACCAGCTCCTGGAGCCCGGGGACCACGTCGCCGGCGTCGTGGAGCATCGCCAGGTCGGCCCGCAGCGCCAGGTCGGCGAGGAGGGTGAGCTGGCGGAACCGGGGGTCGTCGCCGAGCCCTTGGGCCAGGGCCATGGCCACCGTGGACGATCCCGCGCCGGCGCCGCCGGTCACCGCCACCAGCCGCCCCGACCAGCCGGCGGCGGCGGGTTCTTCGGGGCCGGGCACCCGATGGGCGTCGACCCGCTCGAGGGGCCGGCCGTGGCGGTCCAGCTCCTCCATGAGGTCCTCGCGGTGGAGCTGGGCCGGCAGCACCGCAGTGGCGCCCAGGCTCATCCAGTCCCGCGTGCTCCGGCCATCGCTGACAACGAGCACCGCGGCACCGGTGTCGGTGGCCAGGTCGACCAGGTCCCGGTCGATGCCGGGTAGCCCGGCATCGAGGAGCACCGCCGAGAAGGATCGGCCCGACGACAGCCGCGCCTGGAGCTCGGTCACCGAGACGCACTTCACGAAATCAACTGGGATGGCGGCGGCGGTGGCCCAGCGGCCGATGTCGCGGAACCAGACCGAGCGCACGTTGGCGAGCCCGACGACCACGTAGCGGCCGCCGGGCATCAGCCCTCGCTCCCGTCGACATTGGGGAGCTCGCCACAGAAGGAGCCCCCAAGGTCGAGCTCCTGGGCTCGGGTGGCCCGCACGATGGTGACGTCGGACCGGTCGAGGGCGAAGATCAGACCCAGCACCGCTCGGTCCTCGGGGATGGCCAGGGTGACGGTGTAGGGCCCGCCCCCGGTGAGGACCTCGTCGCCAGTCGTGCCTGCGGCCACCACCCTGGCGTCGCCGGCGACCACGGTGGCGCAGCTGGTGCCGTCGGCGTCGAGAGTGGCCACCACGTCGACCACCTCGCCGGGCTGGAGGCGACCGCCGAGGGCCCGGGGCCGGTCCAGGGCGAAGGAGACCTCGAAGGTAGGCGGCGCTCCCTCGTCCACGCCGGGGACCGGGGCCAGGATGTGGCCCCGCTGTACGAGCTGGCCGGGCAGCAACGTCTGGACGGCCACTGCGCCGATGGCGTCGGCCTCCGCGGTCAGGGTCCGGTCGGCGATCTCGCCGAGATCGAGGTGGCGGATGGCCAGGTCCTCGGCGGTGATGACCTGGCCGGCGGGCACCGTGGTGGCCACCACCACGTACGGGGACCCCAGGTCCTCCTGGGCCCGGCGGAAGGTGGCGAACAGGCCGACGACGGACACGGTCACCAGGAAGGCCCCGAGCAGGGCCCGGCCCGAGGGCAGGCCGACGCGGCGGCCGATGCTGCGCACCGGTCGCAGGACCTCGGGCGCGGGCTCGGGGGTCGCCTCGAGGATCCGCTGGCTCACCGCCCGTCACTCCCTTCGACGCTTCGCTTCCCACCTTCACGCAGCGCCGCACGGATCGCGGTGGCATGGGTCCGCCGGGCTGAGCTGGCGGCGGCCGGAGGCCCCCGCCCGAAGTGGCACGAGTCTCACAGAAAACCTGCCGGTGCTCAATGGCCTCGTGCCCGGTTGGGTAGAAGATAACGAGATATGTCGAAATTCTCAAGGCTCCAACGCCGGACCGCCGCCGGTTATCCTGCTCCGGCGCAGACGCGGCGGGCTCGGCAGTGGGGGAGACAACGTGGAACCTGCTGCTCGCGCACAGCCTCGAGGCCGAGCTCCGAGCCAGTCACCCGGATCTGGGAGTCTCCCTGTATGAGCCGACGCCCGAGGAGCTCCGCGTGGAGGTGGTGGGGATCCTGGGCGGCTCCGAGGTCGGCTGGTCGAGCATCCAGGCGAGCCTGCCGCAGCGCGTGGGAACCGTCGCCATCACCGACGGCTACGACCTGTGGGAGTACGGCCGGGCGCACGCCTGCCGGGCCTCGATCGTGGATCTCGACTCCACCCCGAGCCTGATCGTCGCCACCGTGGTCGCCGCGCCCGGGGCGAGGTCATCGTCCCTCGCCGTCGTGCTGGTGGAGCTGATGGCGCCCGACAGGTCCGATCCCGGCTCCGGCCCCCCGAGCGCGATCTGCTCATAGAGCTGAGGCGACAGGGCGCGCCGCCATGGGATCACCGCGAGATCTCCTACAGCGAGCGCCACATCAGGCGGCTTATCCAGGCGATCCGAGTCGAGGCGGCGGACAGGACGCTGGAGGAAACCTGTCCTACTTCGCCTCCGAGCTCCCTCCTGCGACGCGTGAAGGTCATTGGTTCAGCCCGCGCGCACCCCGGACAGCGCGAGGGCGAGCTCGGTGGATGGCCGGGGTAGCTTCGTCCGATGGACGACCTCGGGGGGCTGGGGGCGGGTGTCGAGGCCCGGACCCACGTGCTGGTGCCCGGGTTCCACGCGGTCAAGCACGCCCATCGGTTCGGCGCGGAGCTGGTGGCGGTGCTCACCGTCGACGCCGACCGAGCCCTGCGGCTGGCAGAGGAGCTGGCACCGGACCTGGTGCCAGTCTTGGAGCGCGCCGAGCTGGTCGACCGGCCCGAGCTGAAGGCCCTCGCTGGAGAGGTGCACCCCACCGGCATCGTCGGGGTGGCGGTGAAGCCAGCCGTACCGGCCGGCCGAGTGCCGGGGCCCGGCGTGGTGCTCGAGGACCCGCGGCACCTCGGCAACGTGGGAGCCGCCATACGGGCGGCCGCAGCGCTCGGGGCCGACAGCATGTCCTGCACCGGCGACGCCGACGTGTGGAGCCCGGCTGCAATCCGGGGGTCGGCGGGCCTCCACTGGGCCCTCGACGTCCGTGGCGGCATCACCTTCGACGAGCTGAGCAGCCCCCTGGTGGGGTTCGATCCCGAGGGTCGACCCGCCCCCGAGGTCGACATTCCGGCCGATGCTCTGCTGGTGTTCGGGACCGAACGCCACGGGCTCGGCTCCAGCGCCCGCACGGCATGTAGCGAGCTGGTCGCCATCCCGATGCGGCAGGGGGTGTCGAGCCTGAACCTGGCCACCGCGGTCGCACTGGCCCTGGTGCATCGAAGATATCGAAATGAGTCCAAAAATCGTCTATGATCCCGAACTGTGAGCACATCGGATTCCCCGGACATCGCTTGGCTCAGCACCGCTGAGGCCGCCCGCCGCCTCGGGGTGACCCCCCGGACCCTCTACCGGTTCATCGACGAGGGCCAACTGCCCGCCTACCGGTTCGGTCGGGTCATCCGCCTGAAGGAAGACGAGGTCGACCGGTTCATCGAGACCTGCCGGATCGAGCCCGGGACCCTCGAGCACCTCTACCCCGAAGCGGTCACCGCCAAGGAGTGACGTCACCCCGGGTGGCCAGGGCGATCTCGACCACGGCGTCGAGGGGGATGTAGACGTTGGCCCTGGTGTCGCCGTCGACCCGCAGGGTCACCACGTCCCGGCCCGTCGAGACCAGATCGCCGATGACCGCGGCGTCGGCCCCGGTGGCCACCACCACCCGGGGCCGCTCGGCGGCCAGCGCCGCCACCGCATCGGCCAGGTGGCGTTCCAGGATCACCGCCCGGCCCGAGAGCGCCGCCGGCTGGCCCGGCTCGGTCCGCATGGAGTGGATGGCGCCGGTGGCCACGAGGACGTCGGCATCGCTGTCGGTGTGCATGGCGACGAAGTCCACGCCCACCCCCACCAGCCGTCCCCGGTGCCGCCGGGCCGCCGCGGTCTGGACCAGCACCGGCCGGCCCCGCTCGGCCAGATCCACCAGGACCGACCCGAACGAGGTCTCCTCGGCCGCCTGCCGCTCGAGCCAGCGCTGCCGCGCCCGGGCTCGAGCCGCGTCGTCCACCCGGGCCTCGGCCAACCAGCGGCCGAGCGCTCCCGACCATCCGGGGCCGTCGAGGGGGGCATCGCCCGGCCCGTCGGCCCAGCCACCCACCCGACCGCCACTGCTCACCCTGGCCACGCTAGTGGTGCGCCCGCTCATACCCTTGGTCCTGCCCCCGCCCCCGCGTACCCTGGGGCCCACTGGCGCTGGCGCCCCGCACCATTCATCCAGGATCGAACCGTCGTCAAGATCAGCGTCCCCGGGAACCACCTCATGCCCGGCCTGCTCGGAGAGCGTGACGGGAACCTGCGCACCATCGAGACCTCGTTCCCCGGCACGACGGTGCACGCCCGGGGCAACGAGATCACCATCGAAGGACCCGACGCGGTCCGGGTGGGGGCCCTGGTCTCGGAGATGGTGCTCCTCCTCGAGAAGGGCCACGTCCTCGACGCCGCATCCATCGGCCGGGCCGTCGACATGATCGACGAGGACGAGCGTCCGTCAGAGGTGTTGTCGGCCGAGATCCTGCGGGCCAAGGGCCGCAGCGTGCGACCGAAGTCGGCCGGCCAGAAACGCTATGTGGAAGCCATCGAGCGCAACGTCATCACCTTCGGGATCGGACCGGCGGGCACCGGCAAGAGCTGGCTGGCGGTGAGCATGGCGGTTCGGGCGCTGCAGACCAAAGACGTCAGCCGCATCATCCTCACCCGGCCTGCGGTGGAGGCCGGTGAGCGCCTGGGGTTCCTCCCCGGCGACCTCATGGCCAAGGTGGACCCGTACCTGCGGCCCCTCTACGACGCCCTGCACGACCTGCTCGAC
>JBFINV010000041.1:0-12286 GCA_041611015.1 Acidimicrobiales bacterium
CCTGCCCCTCGACCCCGACGGCACCGACCTGGTGGGGGTCTCCGAGCGGCTGGCCCACGTGCGAGAGCTGCTCCCCGAGATCACCACGATCGACTGCGGCAGCATGAACTTCGGTGAGGGCGACTTCGTGGCCACCAACACCACCGCCACCCTGCACGAGATGGCCCGCCAGATCCAGGAGCTCGGGGTGCGGCCCGAGATCGAGGTGTTCGACACCGGCCACCTCTGGCAGGCCAAGAGCCTGGTCGACGCCGGGGTGATCGACCACCCGGTCATGGTGCAGCTCTGCATGGGGATCCCCTGGGGGGCGCCCGCAGACCTGAACACCTTCATGGCGATGGTCAACAACATGCCCGACGACTGGGTCTTCAGCGCGTTCTCCATCGGGCGCCAGCAGCTGCCCTACGTGGCCCTGGCCACCATCGCCGGGGGCAACGTCCGGGTGGGGCTGGAGGACAACATCTACCTCGACCGCGGGGTGCTGGCCTCCAACGAGGACCTGGTCCGCCGGGCCGTCCACATCCTCGAGGGCATGAACGTCGCCATCATGGGCCCCGACGACGTGCGATCGAAGCTGAAGCTCACCAGGCATGGGTGAACTCCGATCCGGCGCCGGCACCAGCGATCACGAGCCCGCCAGGCTGCCGGCCACCGCAGCCGCCGTCGGCTGCGGGGTCATCGGGGCGGCGTGGGTGGCCCGCATGCGGCTGCGAGGCGTCTCGGTCCGGGTCTACGACCCGTCGCCGGAGGCCAGCCGGCTGCTGGCCGAGGTGCTGGACAACGCGGTGGCGGCGTGGACGCAGCTGGATCTGCCCGTGGAGTCCCTGGGTGAGCTGCGGATCTGCGGATCGGTCGCCGAGGCGATCGAGGGCGCCGAGCTGGTGCAGGAGAGCGTGCCCGAGGTGCTCGAGCTGAAGCAGGCCACGCTGGCCGAGGTCGACGCCCTGGCACCGGAGACCGCGCTCGTGGCTTCGTCCACGTCGGGCCTCCGCTGCAGCGCCATGGCTGCAGGGCTGGCGGGCGCCGAGCGGGTGGTGGTGGCCCACCCGTTCAACCCGGTGTACCTGCTGCCGCTGGTCGAGGTGGTGGGCGGCGAGCGAACGAGCCCCGAGACCATCGCTCGGGCGATGGCCTACTACCGGGGGTTGGGGATGAAGCCGCTCCACATCGAGGTGGAGATCGATGCCCACGTCGCCGACCGGCTCCTGGAGGCGGTGTGGCGCGAGGCGTTGTGGCTGATCCACGACGGGGTGGCCACGACCGAGCAGGTCGATGACGCCATCCGGTACGGGTTCGGCCTCCGCTGGGCTCAGATGGGGGTCTTCGAGACCTATCGCATCGCTGGCGGCGAGGGCGGCTTCGGCCACTTCCTGCGCCAGTTCGGCCCGGCGTTGAACTGGCCCTGGTCCAAGCTCAGCGACACCCCTGAGCTCGACGACGAGCTGATCGGGCGGCTCGAGACCCAGTCCGACGCCCAGTCGGGTCACTACTCGATCCGGGAGCTGGAGCGGATCCGAGACCGGAACCTGGCCGCCATCCTGCGGACCCTCGAACAGCTCGACTGGGGCGCCGGCCAGACCCTGGCGGCGCTACGCCGCAGCACCGCGGGGGCGGCGCGAGCCTGATCCCTCGCGGCCGCAGCGGCTGCCGGGTCGGCGGCTCCCTCGCCATGTGACTGGCGCCCTCCCGAGATCGGCGTGGCAGCATGGCTCGACCCCGACGACTCGGAGCGAGCCGTTGCCCCCAGCCGCCACACCCCAGACCGATCCGTTCCGGCGCCCGCCCCAGCACGCCGAGGTGGTGGTCGTGGGTGCGGGCCTGGCCGGGCTGGCTGCGGCCAGGGTGCTCCGGCGTGGAGGTCGGGACGTGGTGGTGCTCGAGGCCTCCGACGGCGTGGGCGGCCGGGTCCGCACCGACGTCGTCGACGGATTCCGGCTGGATCGTGGGTTCCAGGTGTTGCTCACTGCGTACCCCGAGGTGGCGGCCCAGCTCGACGTCGCTGCCCTCGACCTGTGCCCCTTCGAGCCGGGAGGGATGGTCTGGCTCGACGACGGCCTCCACCTGGTGGGTGACCCGTTCCGGCGGCCGGGGACGCTGCTGCGCACGGCGGCCGCGCCGGTGGGCTCGTTGCTCGACAAGGCGCGGATCCTGCGCCAGCGGATCCGCCTGGCGCGGACGCCCGCGCCCGAGCTGCTCCGCCAGCCCGACCTCCCGACCCTCGAGGCCCTGCGCCGTGAGGGCTTCGGCGACGACATGATCGAGCGCTTCTTCCGGCCCCTGGTGGGTGGGATCCAGCTCGACCCGTCACTGCAGACCAGCCGGCGCATGTTCGACGTGATTTTCAAGAGCCTCGTCCAGGGAGCGGCCGCGGTACCCGCCACGGGGATGGGCGCCATCCCCCACCAGCTCGCGGCCGGCCTGGGCCCGGCTGGGATCCACCTCGGGGCCGCGGTCAGCACGGTGGCACCCGGTGCGGTGACGCTGGTGGGCGGTGATCGGGTCGCAGCCGACCGCATCGTGGTCGCGACCGAGGGGCCGGTGGCCAGCCAGCTGTTGAGCCTGCCGCCGGTGGGATCGAACCCGGCCACGTGTGTCTGGTTCGCCGCGGCTGAAGCCCCCGAGGCCGGCCGGTTCATCGTGCTCGACGGCACCGGGCGGGGGCCGGCGCTCAACGTGGCGGTGCTCAGCAACGTGGCTCCCGGCTACGCCCCGGCCGGCTGGTCCCTGGTGGCCGCGGCCTGTCCCGGGATCGCCGACGCCGACGCCGAGGTCCCGGTCCGGGAGCAGATGCGGGCGATGTGGGGGAGCGCAGCCGACGGTTGGCGCCACCTCAGGACCGACGTGATCTCCCACGGCCAGCCCGATCAGCGCCCGCCCTTCTCGCCGAAGCAGCGAGTCGCGCTGGGCGAGGGGCTGTTCGTCTGCGGGGACCATCGCGACACCGGCTCCATCCAGGGCGCGCTGTACTCGGGCCGGCGCTGCGGCGAAGCCGTCCTGGCGACGCTGACATGAGCGAGCCGGTGTGCCCGGACCCGCCCGAGCTGGACGGTCGCGCGGTCCTCCGCCAACGTTGGGCCGATCTGGCCTACTTCCACTGGCCCTACGAGCCCGCCGAAGTCCAAGCAGTCCTCCCGTCCGGCGTCGAGGTGGACACCATCGACGGGGCCGCCTGGGTGGGACTCATCCCGTTCGTGATGCGAGACGTCCGCATCGGGCCCACGCCACCGGTGCCCTATTTGGGCACCTTCGTCGAGGTCAACGTGCGGACCTATGTGCTCGATCCCCGTGGCCGGCGGGCGGTCTGGTTCTTCTCGCTCGACGTCCCCCGGTCCGCGATCGTGGCCGTGGCCCGCACTGTCTTTGCGCTGCCGTACTGCTGGGCCCGCGCCACCCACGACCGGGTCGGGTCGCGACATCGCTACTCCACGCGTCGGCGCTGGCCCCGCGGGGGTGGCGAGGCCACCCTGGCATTCACCGTGGGCGACGCCCTCCCCGATGACGACGTCGACGAGCTGGCCCATTTCCTCAGCGCCCGCTGGGCGCTGCTGACTCGGCGCCGAGAGCGCTTGCTCTACGGCCGGGTTCGCCACCAACGCTGGCCACTCCACCGGGTGGGTGACGTCACCATCCACCAGGACGTCGTCGAAGCTGCCGGACTCCGCGCCCCGGTGGGCCAGCCCCACGCCATGTACTCGCCGGGCGTCGACGTCGACATCGCATGGCTCGAGTCCGTCGATCGAAGGAGTGAAGGCCGAGATGGACCTGCGTGATGGTTCGGCGCTGGTCGCGGGGGCCACCGGCGGGCTCGGCTCGGCGATTGTCGCCGAGCTGGCCGATCGCGGTGCCCGGCTCACGGTCGTGGCCCGACACGCGGATCGACTCGATGCGCTCCCGGTCGAGGCGCTGCGGCTGCCGCTGGATCTGCGGATTCCCGACGCTGCGGGACGAGCGACGACAGCCGCCGTCGATCACTGGGGCCGCGTCGACGTCGTCGTCAACGCAGTTGGTGTCGTGGCTTTCGGGACGGTCGAGGAGCTGTCGGTGGATGTCATGGAGGAGCTGTTCCTCACCAACACCTTCGTCTCCATCATGCTGGCCCAGGCTGCGCTCGGTGCGCTCGGCGAGGGCGGGGTCATCGTCAACAGCTCGGGGGTGATCGCCGAGATGAACCTTCCCGGTATGGCTGCCTACGGCGCCTCCAAGGCGGCCGTGCGATCCTTCGACGAGGCGTTGGCGAGAGAGACTCGGCGCCGCCGAATCCGGGTGCTGGACGCCCGGCCACCCCACACCGAGACGGGGTTGGCCGGCCGGGCCATCGACGGTGTGGCGCCCCGCCTGCCCGGGGGGTTGGACCCGGCGGCGGTGGCAGGCGTGATCTGCGACGCGATCGAGTCGGGGGCGACCGACCTGCCGAGCACCGCGTTCTCGTCATGACCGTGCTGGTGGCCGGCGCGGCCGCCACCTGGGCCATGGTGGGGCTCATCTGGCTGGTCCAGCTGGTGCACTACCCCATGCTGGCGCTCTACGCCGACGCAGTTCCGGTCGCAGCAGCGACAGACCACCAGCGGCGGATCTCCTGGGTGGTGGGCCCGCTGATGGCGGTCGAGGGGCTGACCGCCACATGGCTGCTGTTCGACCGGCCCGCCACCATGAGCGGCGTTTCGGCCTGGGTCGCAGCAGTGATGCTGGCGGTGGCGCTGGGGTCGACCGTCCTGGTGCAGGTGCCGCTGCACTCGCGGCTGGCTCGAGGTGTCGATCCGGCCGCAGCGGAGCTTCTCGTCGCGACCAACTGGGTCCGCACTGCGGCCTGGACCGCTCGGGGAGCAGTGCTGGCGGCTGTGTTGGTCAGCTGATCGCCTGGTCGAGACGGATGGCACAGGGCGTGACGTCGTGAAGCGCACGAATTTCGGCGAGACTGGAGGCGTGCCCGAACAGCTCGTAGACGCCACCGAGCGGCGGCTCGCTGGAGCCCGGCTGGTGGTCTGGATCGACCAGGACCTCTGCACCGGCGACGGTCTGTGCGAGGACGACTGTCCCGAGGTCTTCGTCCTGCTCGAGGACGGCATCGCCTACGTCCGGGAGGGCGACCGGATCATGAACGACCCCGGCCAGCACACCGGCCTGGCCCGGGTGGCGATCGACAACGAGGTTGCGGTCGTCAGCGCCGCGCAGCGGTGCCCCGGCGAGTGCATCTTCATCGAGCCCGTCACCGACGAGCCCTGATCCCGGCCAACGCTGGACCTCAGGCCGGATCGCCTCGGGCCGGATCTCCGGTCGCAAGGCGCTCTATGCGACGGAGGGCCAGGCGGCAGACCGCCGCGTAGGGCGCAGCCAGGAGGGGCACGCCGATGGCGACCCGGCAGCGGTCGGCGCCCTGGTTCTCGACCAGGTGGTCGGTCGCCGGGATGCCCGCCACCCTCCAGGACCACCGCCGACCCTCCTCGTAGCCGGTCACCCTGAACGGGAGGCTGATCCCGACCACGGTGGTCACCCGTCCCGTCGCTCCGAGGCCCAGCCGATCGCCGTCGAGCTCGGCCCGGCGCACCGTCGGGCCCCACTCGGGCCAACGATCGGGGTCGCTCAGCAGCAACCAGGCGACCGCGGCCGGCGCGGCCACCTCCCGGTCGACCCAGAGCACGCTGGACGGCGCCCGATCAGCCCTCGGCGTCCGCGGTGACCAGGCTGTCGACGAGGTGGGCCGGGAGCAGCTGGTAACTGTGGTGCTGGGTCTCGAAGGACCCGGTGCCCGAGGTCATGGAGCGCAGGTTGATGGCGTAGCGCATGATCTCCGACGTGGGGACCAGGGCGTGGATCGTGGTCAGGCCGTGGCTGGCGCCGGCGTCGGTCCCGAGCACCTGGGCCCGGCGGGAGTTCAGGTCTCCCAGGACCGCGCCCTGGTGATCGCTGGGCACGTGAACCCAGATCTCGCTGACCGGCTCGAGCACGTTGACCCCCACCTTCTCGATGGCCTCGCGAAGCGCCAGCGAGCCGGCCATCTTGAAGCTCATCTCCGAGGAGTCGACCGAGTGGTACTTGCCGTCGAAGCACACGGCTCTGACGTCCACCATCGGGAAGCCGTACTTGCCACCGCGCGCCATGGCTTCCTCGATCCCGGCGCTGACTGCGGGGATGAGGTTGCGGGGGATGGCGCCGCCGGTGATCTCGCTCTCGAACTCGTAGCCTCCATCGCGCTCCATGGGCTCGAAGCGGACCTGGGCGATGCCGAACTGGCCGTGGCCGCCGCTCTGCTTCTTGTACTTGCCCTCGACCTCACAGGACCCGGCGAGGGTCTCCCGGTAGGGGACCCGGATGTCGTTGGTCTCGACCTCGACCCCGGCCCGGTTGATCCGGGCCAGCGCCACCTGGATGTGGGTCTCCCCGCCGCCCTGGAGCACGGTCTGGCGGATGGACTCGTCGTAGCTGACATGGAGGGTGCGGTCCTCGAGGGTCAGGCGCCGCAGGGTGGTGGCCATCCGATCCTCATCGGACCGGTTGGCCGCCTTGATGGCCACGCCGTACACCGCGCCGGGCAGCTTGGGGGCCACGAACTCCACCGGCGTGCCCGCCGGGGCCAGGGTGTCGCCGGTGTTGGTGTCGGAGAGCTTGGTGGTGGCGGCGATGTCGCCTGCGCCCACCTCCCGCACCTGCTTCTGGTCGGCGCCCACCAGGTTGAAGATGTTGTGAAGGCGCTCCTTGTTGGCGGTGCGGGAATTCACAAGCACGTCGTCGGCGTGGATGGTGCCCGACACCACCTTGAAGAACGAGATCTGGCCCAGGAAGTCGTCCACGGTGGTCTTGAACACGAAGGCCAGCGGATCGCCCTCGGGATCGGGCGCCACCTCGACGGTCCCCTCGCCGGCATACACCGATGCCGGGGGCCCGTCGCCAGGCGCCGGACCCACCCGGCAGATCAGGTCGGCCAGGTAGTCGGCGCCGATCGGAGCCGTCGCGGAGCCGCACAGCACCGGGAACACCCGGGCCGCGTCCATGGCGTCGTGCAGCAGACGTTCGAGCTGCTCGGCCGAGGGCTCGACGCCCTCGAGATACTGCTCGAGCAGGTCGTCGTCCATCTCGAGCACCTCCTCCATGAGGTGCTCGTGCTCGGCCCGCTCGGCCTCGATCATGTCCTCGGGCATCGGTGCGCTCTCGGCCTTGCCGCTGTCGTACAGAAGCGCGTGGTCGGTGAGCAGATCGGCGACGCCGTGGAAGCTCGACTCCTCGCCGATGGGCAGCTCCACCGGATCGGCGTGAGAGCCGAACGCCTCCCGCACCTGGGCCAGGGACCGGCTGAACGACGAGTGGTCCCTGTCGAGCTTGTTCACGAAGATCATGCGGGGCAGGCCCATCCGGTCCGCGTGACGCCACAGCGCGATGTCCTGGGACTGGACCCCGGCCACCCCGTCGATCACGAACACGGCCAGATCGGCCACGGCCAGCCCCATCAGGGCCTCACCGGTGAAGTCGGCGTAGCCCGGGGTGTCGATGAGGTTGACCTTGTGGCCGTTCCAGTCGAACGTGGTGACCGCCATCGCCAGCGACTGCTGCCACTCCTTCTCCTCGTCGCGCATGAGGGTGGCGGTTCCCTGGTCGACCCTCCCGGGCCGGGCCACCACGCCGGCACGGTAGAGCATGGCCTCGGCCAGGCTCGTCTTCCCCGTGCCGTTGTGTCCCACGAGGACGACGTTGCGGATGCGGTCGATCGAAGCCATGTGATACCCCCTGGCTCACCAATCTCGCTCGTTTGAGCGCATCGCGCAACGTGGGCCGGTCAGCCGCCGATGCGCCGGTTGTAGTCGGCCATCGCCGCATCGGCCTGCTCCACGGCCTGGGCCTGGGCGTCCCCCGGCGAGGCGCCCTGGAAGAGCGCTTCGAGGGACTGCTCGATGGCTTCGCGCACGCCGGCGTGGTCCCCGATGACCGGGCCGCCCCCGCCGGGGATGGGCCCTGCGTCCGCCAGCTGGTCGAAGGCCACCCGGAACCCGGGACGATCGGCCCACAGGGCCTCCAGGTCCGGCTCGCCGACCGCCGACTGCCTCGTGGGGATGTAGCCCGTTCCCGCCGACCACCGGATCTGCTGTGCCGGCTCGTTCAACCACTTCATGAAGTCCCAGGCCGCGGCCCGCTCCTCGGCCTCGGTCTGGTCGGTGAGGTAGAGAGACCCCCCGCCGATTGCGGTGCCGCCACCCTCGGGTCCGGGCAGTGGCGCCACCCGGAGGTCGACGTCGGGGAACTGCCCGATCTGGGTGTAGATCTCGCCCAGGGTGGAGGAGCTGCCGATGGTCATGGCGGCGTCGCCGAGGGCCACGGCCAGGTACTTGTTGATGACGGACTGATCCGTTCCCCGCCCGGTGTTCACGATCAGCTTCTCGTCGCGCAGGGTTGCCAGCAGCTCGTAGATCGCGGTCGCGGCCTCCGAGTCCAGCATGGTCGTGGTGGCGCGAGCCGAGCGCCCGTTGTCGTTGTCCACGAGCGCCTCGCCGGCCATGTTCATCCACTGCTCGATCACCCAGGCGTCGATGTCCATCGCGATGCCCTGGGGCACGGCTCCCGACGCCACCAGGGTCCGGCTGGTCTCGAGCAGCTCGTCGAAGGTGGCTGGCGGGTCGTCGGGATCGAGACCGGCGTCGACGAAGTCGGTCCCGTTGTAGTAGAGGACGGGGTTGGAGAGCTGGAAAGGCATGGTCACGACCACCTCGCCGATCCGGTACTGGTCGAGCAGCCGGCCCACGAAGTCCGAGGAGTCGTACCCGTCGGCCTCGATGCAGGCCTGGATGGGCACGATGCTCTGGCTGTCGACCATCTGCTGGAGCACGGTCTCGTTGGCCTGTATCACGTCGGGCCGCTCGCCCCGGGTGCGGAGGGTGTTGACGTACTTCTCGAACGACTCCTCGTACACGCCCTGGAACGACGCCGTGACCCGTACCAGGTCCTGGGCCCCGTTGTACGCCGTGATCAGCTCGTCGAGCACCTCGCCGTTGGTGGCCGACATGCTGTGCCACAGGGTGATCTCGACGGGGGTGTCGGCGCCGTCGAGCGCGTTCACCGGGCACGCCGACTCCTCGACCTCGGGCTCGTCCTCGCGCTCGGGAACAGCAGTGTCCTCCGGCGTGGCCGCAGCGTCGTCGCCGGCGGGGGCCGGTGTGGACGTCGCCTCCGCTGCCGCGTCTGGCGACGAGTCCGTGCTGTCGTCGCCTCCACAGGCGGCGCCGATCAGCGCCAGTGCGGTGACCACCACCACCACGAGGACGCGAGCGGGGTGAGCGGTCAGGGTCTTCACGACCCCATGCTCGCGCCTGCGGGGGCCCCGGTCCCGTCAACCCTTGATGGACCCGGCGGTGAGGCCCCGTATGAGCTGGCGTTCGAACAGCACCAGCACCACCAGGATCGGCAGGCTGGCCAGGATCGTGGCCGACATGAGCAGGTTGAGGTTGCTGCCCGCCTCGTCTCTGAGGGCTCGCAGCCCGATCTGCACCGTGCGGAAGTCGTCGTCGTTGGTCACCACCAGCGGCCACAGGTACTGGTTCCACGCCAACAGGAACGAGAACACCGACAGCCCCGCGATCGTCGGTCGGGCCAGCGGAACCGCGACCCGGGTGAGGAAGCCCCAGTGGCCGTACCCGTCCATGGCCGCCGCGTCGCGCAGGTCCTGGGGGATGCCCAGGAACGCCTGACGCAGCAAGAAGGTGCCCACTGCGAACGCGAGGAACGGCACCACCAGCGCCTGATAGCTGTCGATCCAGCCCAACCGCTGGATGGTCTCGAGGTTCACCACGATGTTGACCTCGCCAGGCACCATCAGGGTTGCCAGGAACAGATAGAACAGCGCCGCCTTGGCCGGAAAGCGCAACGCCGCGAACGCGTACCCGGCGAGGATGGAGGTCACCACCTGCCCCGCGGTGATCAGCACCGACACGATCAGGCTGTTCAGCAGGTACCGGGTCATGTTGGAGTCGTCGAAAGCATCGGCGAACCCGCCCAGGTCCGGCGAGTCGGGCACCAGCACGTCGAGGTCCCCGAGCGCCGTCAGCGGCTTCTGCGAGACCATCACCGCCGCGTAGATGGGGAACAGGACGAGCGCGGCCACGACCACCAGCAACAGGTACCGGGCTCCGATCGAGAGGCGCCGTCGCCACCGGGCCCGCCGCGCGAGGTCAGCCATAGTGCACCCGCCGGTCGAGCCACTTGAACTGGACGAAGCTGAGCACCCCGATGACCACGAACAGCACCACTGCTTGGGCCGCGGCGCGACCCGGGTCGATGGGCAGGGTCTGCACCAGCGAGTACACCAGCACGTTGGTGGACTCGCTCGGACCGCCCTCGGTGAGGATGTCGATCTGGCCGAAGGACTGGAAGGCGTTGATGGTCAGCACCACGGTGAGGAACAGCAGCTGGGGGCCGAGCATGGGCAGGGTGATGTGGCGGAACCGAGACCAGGTGCCGTGCCCGTCCACCTTGGCGCTCTCGTGGAGCACCTCGGGAATCGACTGCATGGCCGCCAGGGTGACGATGAACACCACGCCGAGGTTCTGCCAGACCGTGGTGGCAGCCACGGCGGGGAGCGCGGTGTCGGGGTCGTTCAGCAGGTCCACCGGGTCGCGCCCGATGGCGTCGAGGAACTGATTGATCAGCCCGGCCGAGGGTTGCAGCAGCACCAACCAGAGCAGCGATGCCACCGCCACCGACGTGGCGACCGTCGAGGCGAAGATGGTCCGGAAGATGCGCATGCCCGGGAGGTGCTGGTCGGCGAGAACCGCGAGCGCCAGCCCGGCCGCCAGCGACGTGGGCACGGTGTACAGCGCGAAGAGGAAGGTGACCTCGAGGCTGTTGAGGAAGTCGGCGGACCCGAGCACGTCCCGGTACTGGTCGAGGCCGACCCAACGGCTCCGAAGCCCGAAGGGGTCCTGGAGGAAGAACCCGAGCCAGATCGTCCGCAGCAGTGGATAGAAGGTGAAGACGCCGAACACTGCCAGCGACGGCGCCAGCAACGCGGCCGCCAGAGCCACCTCCCCCCGGCGCTGGCGGCGACCTCGCAGTGCAGCGGTGGCTCTGGCCTCCTCGATTCCGATCGGCCCCGAGACGGTCACGGCAGTCGTTCCCCGGTGCTCGGGTCGAACAGGGCGATCGCAGCCGGGTCCAGCGCCAGGTGGACCGTCTCTCCGGTAACGGGATACGGCTGGTGGGCCTCGAGCCGCACCACGATGCGGCGGCCGTCGTCGTGCTCGCAGGTCACCAGGCGCTCGTGACCCAGGGACTCGACGTGGGTCGAGATCGCCGGGATGCCGTCGACCGCGAGGGACGTGTCCTCGGGGCGGGCGCCCACCACCACCTCGGCTTCCAGCCCGGCGAGGCGCTCGGGTTCGGCGATGGCCACGGCCGCGCCGTCCACCGCGAGGCCCCGGTCGCCGTTGCGGGTCACCGATGCGGTCCAGGTGTTCATCGGAGGGCTGCCGATGAAGCGGGCCACGAACAGGTTCGCCGGCCGGTCGTAGATCTCGTCGGGTGTGCCCACCTGCTGGAGCGAGCCCTCGACCATGATGGCGATCCGGTCGGCCATGGTCATGGCCTCGACCTGGTCGTGGGTGACGAAGACGAGCGTGGTGCGCAGACGCCGTTGCAGCTCGACCAGCTCGGCTCGGGTCTCGGCCCGCAGCTTGGCGTCGAGGTTGGAGAGAGGCTCGTCCATCAGGAACGCCCTCGGATCCCGCACCAGCGCCCGGGCCAGGGCCACCCGCTGGCGCTGGCCGCCCGACAGCTGGCCCGGCTTGCGGTCGAGCAGGTCGCTCAGCCCCAGCTGAGCCGCGGCGATCTCGGCCCGCTGGTCGCGGTCGCGGCGGTCGACCCCGAGCGGCTTGAGCGGAAAGCTGATGTTCCGGCGCACCGTCATGTGCGGGTAGAGCGCGTAGCTCTGGAAGACCATGGCCACGTCCCGGTCCTTGGCGGCGATGTCGTTGACCACGTCGCCGTCTATCAGCACCAGCCCTTCGTCGGGCGCCTCCAGCCCGGCGATCAGCCGCAGCGCCGTCGACTTGCCACAGCCCGAGGGGCCGAGCAGCACCAGCAGCTCGCCGTCGGCGATGTCGAGGGTCAGGTCATCGACGGCGACCACGTCGTCGAAGCGCTTCGTGACGCTCTCGAATCGGATCCCTGCCATCTACTGCTGTTGCTGTTGCTGTTGCTGTTGCTGTTGCTGTTGTTGCTGTTGTTCCTGGACCCGGCGGATCTCGAGGGCCCGCGGCACCGAGGGCTGGACCAGGGTGGCCGGCTGGCGGGCGGGGTCCATGCGACG
>JBFINV010000042.1:0-12235 GCA_041611015.1 Acidimicrobiales bacterium
CGGCGACGACGTCTGGGTGGCCCACGGCATCTGGTTCGACGACGCCGAGGTGGCCGGCCTGGGGCAGGCGGGCACCGGCGTGGCCCACTGCCCGTCCTCGAACGCGCGGCTGGCGGCGGGCCTGTGCCGGGTGACCGATCTCCTCACCGCTGGCGTGCCCGTGGGGTTGGGTGTGGACGGCGCCGCCAGCAACGAAGTGGGCGGCCTGTTCGCCGAGCTGCGTCAAGCCCTCTACACCGCTCGCCTGCGGACGCTGACGCCCGACGCGATGATGCCCGACGACGCCCTGGCGCTGGGCACCGAGGGCGGTGCAGCCTGCCTGGGACGGCCCGATCTGGGCCGGCTCGAAGCCGATGCCGCCGCAGACCTCGCCGTCTGGCCCGGCGACGACCTGGGCGACATCGAGGATCCGATCACCGCGCTGGTCATGGCCGGCGATCGGCGGGTCCGGCACCTCTTCGTGGCCGGCCGACCCGTCGTCACCGACCATCAGCTGGTCGGGATCGACCTGGCCGCAGCGCACCGCCGCCTCGCCGAACATGCCCGGCGCCTCTGGGGCTGAGCGCCAGGGGGTACGGTCGGGACCATGAGCCGGCGCTACGAGGACTTGACCGGACCCGAGATCGCATCGGAGATCTCGCCCTCCTCGGTGCTGTTGCTGCCCATCGGCGCCGTCGAGCAGCACGGCCCGCACCTGCCCCTGTCGGTCGACCACGTCATCGCCCACGAGACCGCAACGGCAGTGGTCGCCGAGTGCGGTGAGGAGCTCGACGTCTGGCAGTTGCCGACGCTGGCGGTCTCCAAGTCCAACGAGCACGCCTGGTCAGCAGGCACCCTCACCCTGTCGGCGGAGACGCTGATGGCGGTGCTTCGTGACATCGCCCGGTCAGTGGCGACGACCGGCGCCCAGCGGCTGGTGCTCCTCAACGGTCACGGCGGCAACACCACCCACCTCGGCACCGCGCTGCGGGAGATACGCCTGGAGACCGGGCTCAAGACGTTCTTGATGCACCCGTTCCTACCGCCCGCCTACGGCGGACCCTCCACCGAGGACGAGCTGGGCATGGGGATCCACGGGGGCCTGCACGAGACGTCGGTCTTCATGCACCTGCGGCCCAGCGAGGTCCACCTCGATCGGGCCGAGCGCAAGGTCCCCGAGAAGCTGGCCGAGAACCGCCACGTGCGTTTCGGGGGCTCGGTGTCGTTCGGTTGGCTCAGCAACGACCTCGACCCCGACGGGTACATCGGTGACCCCACCGGCGCCAACGTCGAGCTGGGCAAGACCCTCTTCGAGCAGGCCGTGGCCGGCCTCAGCGAAGCGATGGCCGAGGTCACGGCGTTCGACTTCGGCCGCTAGGCGGGCGCGGCCGCGACGGCTTCTGTGGAGCCGGCCCCGACGATCGCTCGGCGCCGAGAGCGGTTCAGCTGCGTCTACCATCGGCCGATGGCCGAGCCGGATCCGGTCGACGGCGCTGTCGAGCGAACGCCAGACGGCCGCCACGTGGTGGTCCGAGGGCGCCGGTGGCGGGCAACCGATCCCTCGATCCCCGAGCCCCTCCGCCGTCAGCTGGTCGGCCAGCTCATGGCCGCTCGGCGCGCCGTGCGGGCCCGTCGCGGCGACCCCGAGGCGCTGGCCGTGGCCCGCCGCTGTGTACACGATGCCAAGGTGGCACTCGGCGAGCGCGGCGAGCCCTGGTGGGAGCCGGGCACGGCCGCGGGGCTTGCGGACCGGACCGGGGCCGCCACCCGGACCCTGCTCCGGGCCCGGTGGCCGGACAGGACCATCTGCCCGTCGGAGGTGGCCCGCGTGATCGGCCAACCTGACTGGCGCGACCGGATGCCCCTCGTTCGTGACGTGGGGCGCGAGCTGGCCGAACGGGGCCTGCTGACCGTCACCCAGGGCGGTGCCGAGGTCGACCCCGGCACCGCTACGGGTGCGATCCGGTACCGGCCCGGTCCTGCGCTCGAGGTGCTCGACTCCGAACGCAGCTAGCCGCGACGGCTAGGCGCTGGTGAGCCAGGGATCGCTGATGTCGACGTAGCGGTCGACGTGCATGATCTCCTCTCGCCGGCGCAACAGGTCCATGGCTTTGTCCGGGAGCTCGCTCTTCTCGCCCCGCCGGGCGTCGGCCTCGGACGTGAAGTACGCCAGCTCGGTGAAGCCGTCCTCGTCGTAGTACGCCGTCACTGCGCCGAGCAGGTCGGGACGGATCTCGGCCAGCACCGGGTCCGCCTCTTCCTCCAGGGCAACGGCCCGGTCGTGGTCGTCGACGTGGCCCTCCATCATCTGGACGAAACCGGCCCGATCCATGTCGCCGTGGGTGATGAGGTGCACGTCCTCGGTGTCGTGGAACGTGACCGGCCCGTCGAAGAGCTCCTCGGTCTCCTTCCACCACTCCGTCTGCTCGGGCCGATTGCTGTTCCTCCGGGCGGCCTCGCGATCCTCGAAGCGGGCCACCATGATGAAGGAGCCATCCTGGGCGCATCCGCCGGTGGAGCCCAGGTAGCCGATGGCGCCCGGCTTCAGATCCCGCTCCCAGATGTCGAGGCGCTCCTTCAGTGCCGCAGGATCGATGGTCCTGCCCGTCATGACCTGGATGAACATTTCGAACCTCCCGTTGGCTCGCATCCGTCGCCAAGACCCAACCTCGTACTCGCCGGCCCCCTCGTCAAGGGCCGGTGTTCGGCGATGCCGGATCAGCGGATCCGCTTGCCGGTGTCCAGATCGAACAGGCAGATGCCGCTGGTGTCGACGCCGAGCACGAGCGGCTCCCAGAGGCTGATCGCAGCGTCGGCGGGGACCCGGACGGTGATCGTGGACCTCCACTCACGGCTGACGACAACCTCGGTCCCGGCGACGTCCACACCCGGCGCGTCGATGGTGGCGTGCACCAGCCGGTCGCCACCGAGGCCCTCGCTGGCCATGACCCCGACCGCCAGCTGCCCAGACGGATCGGGATGGAGCGACTCCGGCCGGATGCCGACCGCCACATGCTGGCGATCGAGCGCTGCGAGCTCGGGGGTCTCGGCCAGCACAGCCGGGTCGAGCCGGAGGGCCTGCTCGCCCATCTCGAGTGCCGCCTGCCCGTCCTGGATCGCGACCCGGGCCCGCAAAATGTTCATCGGCGGAGAGCCCATGAACCGGGCGACGAACACGTCGACGGGTCGCCGGTAGATGTCGTGTGGTGAGCCGTGCTGCACCACCCGACCGCTGCGCATCACTGCCACCTCGTCGCCGAGGGCCATGGCCTCGGTCTGGTCGTGGGTCACGTACACCGTGGTCGTCGACAACCGCCGTTGCGTCCTCAGGATCTCGTAGCGGGCCTCGGTGCGGAGGTGAGCGTCGAGGTTCGACAGGGGCTCGTCCATCAGCAGCAGCCGTGGGGCTCGGATGATCGACCGGCCCAGCGCCACCCGTTGCTGCTGACCCCCCGAGAGCCGGGCCGGCGAGCGTTCCAGCACATCGCTCAGCTCGAGCGTCCGGGCGATGGCATGCACTCGCCGATCCAGCTCGTCGCTGTGCATCCCGGCCAGCTTCAGCGCGAAGCCGATGTTCTCGGCCACGGTCATGTGCGGATACAGCGCGTAGGCCTGGAACGCCATGGCGACGTCGCGCTCACGCGGGCCCATGGCGTTGACGTGGACGCCATCGATGACCACGTCGCCGGTCGTCACCTCCTCGAGGCCGGCGATCATCCGCAGCACCGTGCTCTTGCCGCAGCCGGAGGGCCCGACGATGACGAAGAGCTGCCCGTCCTCGACGGTCACGTCGAGGTCGCGCACCGCTTCGGTGCCGTCCGGGTAGGTCTTGCCGACGCCTCTGAGCTCGAGCGTGGCCATGGCTCGATTGAAGCCGCGCGCTCGCCCGGGCGCCATGGCGCTGCGATCCGCGCCCGCCGCGAAGATGCCCGCTCCTCAGAGCTCGACCAGCGCCGCCCCCACCCGGGCCAGGTAGCCGGCCTGGTCGGGAGCGTCGAACATCGGGAGCAGGAACTCCTCGATGCGGTGCCGCTCGCACAGTTGGGCGATCTCGGCCGCACACTCCGTTGCATCGCCCCGGATCACGAACGGCTCGACCCACTCGTCGCGGACGTGCTCGGCTGCGGCAGCGAGCCCCCCGGCGAGCGCGGTGCGTATCCGGTCCCGAGCCGCATCGTCGACGCCGATCGCCTGCCGCACCGAGGCCGGGGCGTCGACCAGGCGGTAGGTCATGTGGGGCCGGACCACCTCGAGGTCGGCGTCGTCGAGGACCACCGCCGTCGAGTAGCAGATCCGGGCCTCGGATCGGGCACCGCGCACCCGAGCCACCGCCTCACCCAGGCTGGGCTTGTGAATGAAGTCGAGCATCACCCCGTCGGCCACCTCGCCGCCGAGGGCCAAGATCTTCGGGCCCCGACCGGCCAGCCAGATCTCGATGTCGGGGCGGCCGTAGCCCATGGTCGCCGACCGCAGGGTCACCGACGATCCGTCGTAGTCGACTGCGCCGCCGCCGAAGAGGGCTCGGGCCACCTCGATGGCCTCCCTCACCGCGGTCAACGGCCGGTGACGCTCGAGTCCGATCGGATCGAGGGTGAGGGTGCCGCCGGCGCCGATTCCCAGGAACGCCCGCCCACCGCTGAGCTCGTCGAGGGTGGCCACCGCCGAGGCGGTCTGGGCCGGGTGGCGGGTGTACGGGTTGGTGATACCGGGGCCGATCGCCAGCCGGGTGGTGGCCTCGGCGATGGCCGCCATGGTGACGTGGACGTCCCTGGTGATCAGCCCCTCGTCGTAGACCCAGCAGCGATCGAAGCCCAGCTCCTCGGCCTGGACCGCCAGGGCCACGATCCGGTCCAGGGGGCACTCGGGGATGAGGTTGACGCTGCGGCGGATCACGTCGCCTCCCGGATCGAGACGACCAGCCCGTCCGGCTCGCGAGCCCGCAGCTCGGCGCACAGGTCGGCGGCGACCTCGGCGGTACCAGGCCCGACCTTGGTGATCACCACCGCAAAGCGGGCGCCCCGGGGCAGCTCCTTGCGGGCCCCGCGCTCGTGCAGCAGCACGGTGGCCGCGGCCTCGGGGGTCAACCGGACCCCCGGCGAGACCCCCGCGAGGGCAGCCACCCGCAGGGGCCGGTGGCACCGGTCGACGATGACTCGGCCCAGGGCATCGGCACCGATGACCGACAGCATCACCGTGGTGGTCGAGGGCACCACCGGCTCGAACTGCGCAGGAGCCTTGAACGGCCGCCGGCGGGAGCCGTCGGCTTCGATGACGACGTGGTCGACGGACGCGAACAGCTCGTCGCATGCCTCCGTGTCGATTCCCAACGCCTTCTGGCCCTCGACCCGCTTCCACACCACGACCGGCCCGGCCGCGGTGGCCGCTTCCACCTCGGCAACGCTCGGCGACAGGAGCACCGGCAGACCCCGGTGCTGGTCGGCGCCCATCTTGGTGGTGGAGGTGAGCACCACATCACCCCGCAGCTGGCGGCCCAGAGCATGGAGCAGCGTGGTCTTGCCGCCACCGCCGACGATGGCCACGTGCTCGCGCGCTCCGAGCCCGGCAGCCGCGGCGAGCTCGCTCAGCGGTCTCGGCGAGGCCACGCCATCACCGCCTCGAGGACCCCGCCGCCCACCGCGAGGGCCTTGTCGGAGATCTGGTCGCAGCGGGCGTCGGGGCGGGGATCGATGTCGCCGATCTTGAGCCCGGCGCTCACCTGCCGGCCGTCGCGGATCAACCCCCGGACCAGCCCGGCGACCCCGGCCCGCACCGGGACCTCGCCGACCGAGCCCAGGGTCTGACCCGCCCTCACCCGATCGCCTATCTGCACATCCCAGCCCGCCTCGCCGTCGACCGGAGCCCGCAGCACCCGCTCGGCGTCGGCGCCCCCCAGGCTGCCGGGGGTGCCGGTGTCGGGTGAGGCGGCGCCCTCCCAGATGACCCGACCCAGGTGGGGACCCCGCATGGTCTCGACCACGGCATGGCAGTCGACGCCGGCCGTGAACCCCGGGCCCAGCCCCACCACCAGCGAGGCGTCGTCGATGCTGGTGTCGATGTTCCGCTTGGCCACCCTGGCATCGACCACCACGTCGGCGCCGATGTCGGGCAGCTTGGGGCAGACCACCACCCCGACCTCACCCGTGAACGCCACGTGCACGGCCCGATCGGGGTCGTCGGCCAGCCGGCCCACCATCCCCTCCACGTCGACCACGCCGTCGGTGACCGCGCTCGACAGGGCCACGGTGCGCCGGATGGTGAGCGGGTCGGCCAGCTCGGCCACCACCACGGCCATCCCGGCCCGGGTCAGGCGCCAGGCCACGCCGGTGGCCAGGTCTCCGCCACCCCGCAGTAGGCAGAGGCTGTCAGGCCCCACGCTCGTGGCCGATCAACTCGGCCATGATCGACACCGCGATCTCGGCCGGGGTCTCGGCGGCGATCTCCACGCCGATCGGGGTGTGCACCCGGGCCAGGTCAGCTTCGCCGACGCCGGCATCACGGAGCCGCCGCCGGGTGGTCTCCCAGCGCCGGGAGCTGCCCATGAGCCCGATGTAGGGGGCCGGGGTGGCCAGCAGCGCCGGCAGGATCTCGGTGTCGAGGTCGACGTTGCGCGTGAGCACGACGATGCGGGTGTGCTCGTCGACCCGGAAGGCGGTCAGGGCATCGTCGATCGATCCGGACAGGGACTGCGCGGCGCCGTCGACGCTGTCGACCCGGCCGTCCCGATCGTCCCAGGCGACCACGTGGTAGCCCAGCCAGCTGGCCAGCTCGACGACGGCCTCGCCGACGTGACCCACGCCGACGACGAACACGGTGGTTGCAGGCATGTACGGCTCCAGGTAGAGCTCGACCTCGCCGCCGCACACGCCGGGGTCGCCGCGGCCGGGGTCCAGCAGAGCGTAGGTGATTCGCCGGGGCCGGCCCTCCGCCAGGGCTTCCAGCGACTCCCGGACCACTCGGGCCTCCATCTCCCCGCCGCCGATTGTCCCCGAGGTCGAACCGTCCGCGTGGACCAGCATCTTCGAGCCCGGCCGGCGGGGGACCGAGCGCCGGGAGGCCACGACCACCGCGAGCACGACCGGGCGGCGGGCCTGCTGCGCGGCGAGCAGCTCGGCCATCACGCCGGCGCCCCCGGCGGGGGTCAGCGAGCCCACAGCCGACCGGCCTCCTCGTGGGTCCGGGCCCGCAGCCGGTCGAGGTCAGCGCCCAGGACCTCGCCGCCGCGCACCCGCCACTCCCCCGCCACCATGACGTCACGGACGTGCGAGTGGTTGCGCCACAGCACCAGCTGCTCCACGAGGTTGTGTGGCGTGGCCGGGGTCGGGAACGAGGCGTCGACCAGCTGCAGGTCGGCGGTCCAGCCGGGGTCGAGCCGGCCCACCCCCTCGAGGCCCAGGGCCCGGGCACCCCCCTCGGTGGCCATTGCCAACACCGTGGTGGCGGGCATGGCCCCGGGGTCGAGCAACCGGGCCTTGTGCACCAAGAAGGCGCCGCGCATGACCTCGTACATGTCGTTGACGTAGCCGTCGCTGCCGAGGCCGACGGTGACCCCGGCGTCGACCAGCTCGGGGATCGGCGCGATGCCCCCGCCCACCTCGCAGTTCGCCAGGGGCATGTGAGCCACTCGAATGCCGGTCTCGGCGATGATCTCCCGCTCCCGATCCGACAGCTGCACGCACTGGCTGGCCAGGAACCCGGGGCCGGCCACCCCCAGATCGAGGTAGTGCTCCAGGGTGCGCTTGCCGTGGTGCTGCTGGCACCACTCGCCCTCGTGGGTGCCCTCGTTGCAGTGGGCGTGGGTCAGTACCCCCAGCGCGGCCGCCATCTCGAAGGCCCGACGGATGTAGTCGGGCGAGCAGGTGAAGGTGGTGTGATAGCACATCAGCCCCGAGACCAGCTCGTCGCCCCGGCAGGCATCGATCAGATTCGCGTTCTCGGCCAGGGCCAGCTCGGCCACCTCGGGGCCGGCCCGCTCGGTGGCCTCCACGCTCAAGAGCCCCCGCAGACCCCGCTCGCGGACCACCTCCCGCTGCACGAACAGGGCGTCGGGCAGGGCGTTGGGGGCCTCGAGGATGTCGTAGAAGGTGGTGGTGCCCGAGCGCACCATCTCCGCGCACACCCAACCGGCCGCAGCCTCGATCATCCGGTGGTCCAGCGCGTTCTCCACCCGGGGCCACCAGAAGTCGTCGAGGAAGCTCCAGAAGCCGTCGGGGGCGTCGGCGACCGGGATGCCGTGGGCCAGGACCCCGTAGAGGTGGACGTGGGCGTTGACGAAACCCGGCAGCAGTGCGTATCCCGCGCCGTCGACGACGTCGTCGTCGGGATGGGCCGCCCGCAGCTCGTCGTTGGGTGCCACAGAGTCCACCCGATTCCCCACAACGCGGACCCCCCACCCCTGGCGGGGCTCGGCGTCGGCCGAGCCGATCAGCCACCCGGGCAGGACCAGGGTCACCGGGGCTGGTCCTGCAGCGCCCTCCAGACCCGCTCGGGCGTGAACGGCAGGTCTCGCATACGAGCGCCGGTGGCGTGGAGGATGGCGTTGCGGACCGCCGGGGCCACCCCGTCCTTGGGGATCTCGGCCACCGCCTTGGCGCCGAAGGGCCCGGAGTCCTCCATGGTCTGGATCAGGAAGACCTCGGTCTCGGGCATCTCGTCGGCCCGGTAGATCTTGTAGGGGCCGAGCCTGGCGTTGAGCATCCGCCCGCCCTCGTCGAACGCGAACTCCTCACAGTGGGCGTAGCCGAGAGCCTGGATCATGCCCCCCTCGACCTGGCCCGAGGCGGTGACCGGGTTGATGGCCACGCCGCAGTCGACGGCCATGACCAGCTTGACCACCGTCACCTGGCCGGTCTCGACGTCCACCTCCACCTCGGCGAACTGGGCTGCGAACGGCGGCGGGCACTCGGGCGACACGTAGGACGCGGTGCCCATGATCTGCTCCTGGTCCTCGGTGTGGAGCGAGTGGAGGGCGATCTCCTCGAGCGAGACCGAGGTCCCGTCGGCCGCCCAGGCCCGCCGGTCGCGCAGCTCGATGGTGCAGGGCTCGTCGACGCCCAGCAGCCGGGCCGCCCGTTCCTTGATCCGCTCCCGAACCTTCTCGGCGGCAAGCTTGGCCGCGGTCCCCGAGATGTAGGTGGTGGAGGACGCGTACGCGCCGGTGTCGAAGGGGGTGACGTCGGTGTCCGAGGAGTAGACCTTGATGTCGTCGAGGGGGACCCCGAGCACCTCGGCGGCGATCTGGCCGATGACGGTGTCGGCGCCGGTGCCCAGGTCGGTGGCCCCGATGAGCATGTTGAACGAGCCGTCGTCGTTGATCTTGATGCTGCAGCCGCCCATGTCCAGGAACGGGATGGCGGTGCCGTGCATGCAGAACGCGAAACCCAGACCGCGGCGGACGTGGGGCCGGTCCGGTGGGGTGGTCCAGCCCGGATCCAGTCGCCGGTGCCAGGCCGTGGCTCGCTGGCCCTGGGCCACGCACTCCTCGATGCCCGAGGACATCACCTTGGGGTACTCGTCGAGCTCCCCCTCCTCGACGGAGCGCTCACCGAGGTGCGGGGCGATGTCCAGCTCGCTGCCGACCTTCACCCAGTTCTTGCGCTTGAACTCGATGGGGTCGAGACCCAGCTCGTTGGCGATGTCCTCCATGTGGGCCTCGAGCGCGTACTCGGCCTGGGGGGCGCCGTAGCCCCGGTAGGCCCCCGGGACCGGGATGTTGGTGTACACCACGTCGCAGTCGAAGCGCTTGTTGGGACAGTTGTAGGACGTGAGCCCCCGCAGCCCGCTGACCGTCTGCACCGTGTAGGCGTGGGTCCCGTAGGGGCCGGTGTTCCCGATCAGCCGGAGCTGCTGGGCCACGAGCGTGCCGTCGGCGTTCACCCCCGTGGTGTAGGTGAGGGTCTGCGGGTGGCGGGTGCGCGAGGACATGAACTCCTCCTCGCGGGTCAGCTCCAGCTTGACCGGGCGCCGGGTGGCCAGGGCCAGGTGGGCCACGATGTCCTCGATCAACATCTCCTGCTTGGCCCCGAAGCCGCCGCCGATCCGGGGCTTGATCACCCGCACGTCCTTGATGTCCATGCCGATCAGCGGGGCCAGCATCCGCCGGGTGTGGAACGGCACCTGGGTGGCGGTGCGCACCACCATCCGCTCGTCGGAGTCCAGCCAGGCCACCGAGATGTGGTTCTCGATGGGCACCTGCTGGACCTGGTGGACCCGGAAGGTCTGCTCGAACACGTGGTCGGCACCGGCGAGCGCCGCGGCCACGTTGCCCCGCTCGGCCTCGATGTGGTGCACGATGTTGCGTTCGCGATCGTGGATGTCGGTCGTGTCGTCCTCGTCGTGGATCACCGGCGCGGCCTCGGCCATGGCCTCGAGCTCGTCGTACACCGCGGGGAGGACCTCGTACGTCACGTCGATCAGCCGCAGGGCCTCCTCGGCGATCTCGCCGGTGTCGGCCGCCACCGCGGCCACCCGGTCGCCCACGTGGCGCACCTTGGTGTCGAAGCTCACCTGATCGTACGGATGGGGGTTGGGCCAGCTCTGGCCGCCCGAGGCGTACTTGATGCGAGGGGTGTTCTTGTAGTGCAGCACCGCGTGCACCCCCGGCAGCTCCCGGGCGGCCCGGTCGTCGATGTCGAGTATGCGGGCGTGGGCGTGGGGGCTCCGCAGCACCTTGGCCACCAGCTGGCCCCGCTCGTGGAAGTCGTCGGTGAACGCCGGGTTGCCCTTGACCAGACGGATGGCGTCCACCTTGACCTCGGGCTTGCCCACCACCGCCATGTCGGGCACGTCCCGGCTCGGCACCAGCCGAGGCACCGCCGGCGAGGCCGCGGGCGGCGGGTCGTCGGGATCGACCTCCACCGGGTCGCGGCCGTCGGTCATGGGCGGCACCACCAGCGGGCCGAACGGATCGGTGCCCTCACCCCGCATGACCGCCGCGGCCCGCCTGACGGCCTCCACCGGCTTCACGTAAGCGGTCTCCCGGTCGAGGATCCCCGAGAGCATGTCGCGGATGGCTTCCTCCGACGGGTCGGGGTCCTCCTGGAGCAGGGCCCAGGTGCCCAGGATCGTGGCCGGGGTGGAGTAGCCCGACTGCATGGCCCCGGTGGCCATGAACGCGGCCTGGATGGGATGAAGCTCGGCGCGGTTGAGGTGCTCGACGGTGACGACGTCGTGGCCGCCGGCCTGGGCCGCCAGCATGCAGTCGGTGTTGACCAGGCGGCCGTCGACCAGCACCGCCGACGCCCCGGTCTCGCCGGTGTCGGATCCGTACCGGACGCTGATCATCCCCAGCCGGCGCAGCACCCCGAGCAGGGTCTCGTGGGGCTCGCACTCGACGGCGAGCGGCTCGTCGTTGAGGGTGAACTCGACCGTCACGACGTCACCTGGGCCAGCACCCGAGCCGCCAGCGTCGCCGCCAGGTGGAGGCGGTACTCGGGCGATCCGCGGAAGTCGGCCGGCGGCGTCAGGCCCGCAGTGGGGTCGGCGGGGTCGATGAGCACCGGGACCGGGGCCACGCCGGTGAGGGCCAGGCGGATCCCGGTGTCGGTGGCGCGGGCGACGGCCGCCACGATGGGCTCGTCGGCCGGGGTCCGCCCGGTGGCTACGATCGCCCCGAGCCCGCCGGCGGCGATCGACACCGCGGTCACGATGCGGTGCTCGAGCGGACGAGCCAGCGCGCCCAGCGCCACCGTCTCGTCTGGATGCAGCGCCAGCTCGGCGTCGTGGACCAGCAGCCCGGCGAGGAGCACGCTGGCGGATTCGCCCAGGGCCACGGTGCCGCCGACGGTGGCCTGGTTGCGCAACGCCGACGGCAGCTCTCGGCGAGCCAGGTCGCGCAGGAGCTCGGGCACCCGCTCGTCCCGGAGCAGCTCGCCCAGGCGCACCATGGCCCCGATCCGCAGCCCGTCGCCGTCGACCTCGACCCGATCGAGGCCGAGGCCCTGGAGGTCGACCACCTCGGAGCCGTGGTCGTCGGGGCGCCGGGCCTCGGGCACGGCCACGGTGCCGCCGCCGATGGCTCGACGGTGGGGATCGGCCAGCAGCGAGGACGCCTCCTCGAGGCTGTGGGGCCGGTGGTAGGCCAGGACGCTCGGCACGCGCAGAATCTACCGCAGGCCGATCGCGGCGCGTGGAGCGGACTCTACGCTCGGAGCCATGGACGACCGCCTGGCCAGCCTGCTCGCCGAGTACGACCGGGCCCTGGCCCACACCGACGCGCTGTGGCGCGACCTCACCCCCGAGGAGGTGGCCTGGCGACCCC
>JBFINV010000043.1:0-12220 GCA_041611015.1 Acidimicrobiales bacterium
CGCCCCGGCCGATGGTGCCGCCGCGGCCGTGGAAGACCACGATCCGCACCCCGGTCTCGGCGCTCACCTCGGCGATCTGGCGGAGCGCCTTGTGGATCTCCCACTGCGAGGTGGTGATGCCGCCGTCCTTGTTGGAATCGGAGTACCCGACCATGACCTCCTGGGCTCCACCGCGTAGATCGACCAGGCGCCGGTACGGGCCGTTGCCGAGCAGCTCCCGCAGAACCGTGCCGATGCTCCGCAGATCGCCGATGGTCTCGAACAGGGGCACGAACCCGATCCGGGCCACGCCCGACGGGATGTCGACCAGCCCCACGTCGCGGGCGAGCACCGCCGGGGCCAGGACGTCGTCGACGCCCTGGGTCATCGACACGATGTAGCTCTCGATGATCTCGTCGCCGTTGCTGTCCATGGCGTCGCGTATGGCTCCGAAGAGCGCCAGCGCGGCGGGGGCCTTGTCGTCCGCAGGCGGTGCCAGGGGCCGGCGGCTCTCGAGCTCTGTGGTCAGCAGGCTCGCTCGGGCCTCCCGGTCCAGGGCTGCGTAGTCGACCTCGAGGGGCACGAAGAGCTCGGCGAGGGCCTGGTGATGGACCTCGGCGTGCTGGCGGATGTCGAGCACCGCCAGGTGGAAACCGATCATGGCCAGGGTCCGGCGAACCCGGGCCAGACGCCCCCGCGCCAGCAGCTCGCCTCGGTTCTCCTCCAGCGAGCGCGCCATCATCGCCAGGTCCCCAGCCAGCTCCCTGGGCGAGCCGTAGGCGGCGGGGCCGGGCGGGTCGTCGAGCGTCTCGAGCAGACGCTGGTGGATCACTGCGCACCGTTGGCGGTATGGCTCGCCGGCGCTCAGCCGGCTGAACCTGGTCATGACCTCCGGGAAGCGCTCTTCGTCCTCGGCCAGCTGGTCGGCGAGCTCCTCGCTCACCGACGTCACCGCGGTGCTCACCGACAGCTCCGAGGAGAGCTGCTCGATCTCGGTGACGAGCAGCCGCAGCGCCCGCATGCGCTGGAAGCGGAGCACCTCCAGGGTGGTCTCGGGGGTGACGTTCGGGTTGCCGTCGCGATCGCCGCCCACCCAGGAGCCGAAGCGGACCGGAACCCGGTCGTCGTCGAGGCGTCCGCCGAGCGAGCGCAACACCGCATCCACGTCGTCGAGCAGCTCCGGGACGCCGTCGGCGGCCACCTCGTTGAGGAAGTAGAGGATGGCCCGGGCCTCGTCCACCGGGTCGGGCTGCTCCCGGCGCAGCTCGTCGGTCAGCCAGATGGCGTCGATGAGCTCGTCGATGCGCCGGTCGATGCGGCGCATGTCCGGTGGGGCGGTGCCGTGCTCGCTGCGCTCCTCGATGAGGACGGCCACCTCCGCCAGCTTGTCCAGGATCGAGCGCCGGGACGCCTCGGTGGGGTGCGCGGTGAAGACCGGCCGCAGCTCCGCATTGCGGGTCACGGCGACGATCTCGGCATCGCTGATGCCCAGGGTCTGGAGCTTGGCCACAGTCGGGGCGAAGCGGTGGCCGCTGGCCGGGGCGCTGGTGTTGAGGTCCTCGACCCGGTGGACCTGTTCGGCGGTGTTGGCCAAGTGGAAGTAGACCGTGAACGCCCGCACCAGCTGGATGGCGTCGTCGACCGCGATGTCGTCGAGGTACTCGGCGAGGCCCTCACCCGAGTCCGAATCGCGACGCAGCCCCCGGGCCATGGTGCGCACCGTCTCCACCCGGTCGAGGAGCGCCTGGCCGTGCTGGCGGACCAGGGCATCGCCGAGCTGGGTACCCAGCCGACGGATGTCGCTGCGCAGCGCGGTGTCGGTGCTCTCGATCGGGTCGTTCACCGCCACAAGGTACCGCTGCGGTCCCGGGCCGTGTCAGGGAGCCGGTCGGGCCGGGTCAGGGAACGATCTGGTGGCTCCGGAATGCGGTGACCAGGTTGGCGGCGAGGTGGACGTGGGCCGCGTCGTTGGGATGGAAGTTGTCCTCGGCCCACACGCCGTGCCCGGTCGGCCAGTCCCAGGCCTCGTAGAGCCGGAGCCGGCCGCCGTTCGCAGCGGTGTCGAACACCCGGTTCACCTGGATACGGCGCCGGTCGTTCCGGACCTCCGACACCCGGCTCAAGAACGTGCCCTCGGGAAGGGCCCGCACCAAGTGGTGGGCATCGCGGGCGATGGCGTCGGCGTCGCGCCGCCAGATCACGTCGTTCGAGCCGATCACCGCGGACACCAGCTGGGGCCCCAGCCCGGCGTCACGCAGGACCGCGAGCTGGTGATCCACCACGTCGCGGAACCGGGCCCCGCTCATCGAGAGGTTGATGAGCCGCCACGGCTCGCCGGTGTCGTCTCGGAGGTGTTCGAGCGCGAGCGAGGCATAGGACCGCCCGGGTGACGAGGCCCCGATGCCCTGGGTGACCGAGTCGCCCAGGGCCACCCACAGCGGTCCCTCGGACCGCAGGGCCGTGGCGTTGCGCTCGTCCCAGTGGCGGGCGAAGGGCTCGATGGTGGCTTCGATCTTCGCCACCCCCTTGTGGAACCGACCCAGCACCCGGGCCAGTCGGAGGCGGCGGCGGCGCCGGCGGAGGGGCGGGAGTCGATCGGTCATCGCAGTGCAGTCTGGCGGCTGAGCGGCCCGACGACACGCCAGGGTTGCGTATGCTGGCGCGGTGGCACTGCGGGTGTTCCTCATCTGCTGGGGGCTGATCATCGTGGCCTGGATGCTGTGGACCACGATCGGGCGCTACAACCAGCGCCGAGGTCGGGGCCTCTGAGGCCAACCCCCGCGTGCCGTTCAGGCCGGCCCGGCCACGATGAAGAGCCGGGTGAACGGCAACAGGGTGTGGCCGTCGGGCCGGCGGGGGTAGTGGGGCGCGGCGGCCTCGCGGTAGGCCGTCACGAACTCGTCCCGCTCGGCGTCGGCGAGCGCAGCCAGGAAGGGGCGCAGGGCGCTGCCGCTGGCCCACCGGGTCACCGGGTCGTCGCCGTCCAGGCGGTGCAGGTAGGTGGTGGTCCAGATGTCGATCGACTCGGCGAGGGGCGCCAGCAGGTCGTGGTACCAGGTGGGCTCGTGGACGGGTCGGATCCGCAACAGCGGCTCGAGATCGACCGACCAGCGCCGGGAGCGGACCACGTCGGCGATGCTGGTGTGTGTGGGCGCGCTGAAGTTCGCCGGCATCTGGACGGCGAGGCTGCCGCCGGGGGCCAGGGCCCCCACCAGAGCGGGGAACACCGCGGCATGGTCGTCCACCCAGTGCATGGTGGCGTTGCTGTAGATCAGGTCGACGGGGTGGTCTGGGGCCCAGGTCGCGGCGTCGGCCCGGACCCAGGTCAGCTCCGGATGTGTCGCTGCCGCCCGCTCGAGCATCTCCGCGGACCGGTCGACGCCGATGTAGGTCGCCCCGGGCCACCGGGCCAGGAGCGAGGGGGTGATGTTCCCCGGCCCGCAACCCAGGTCCACGATGGCGGCCACGTCCTCGGCATGTATCCGAGCCAGCAGCTCCAGAGCCGGCCGGGCCCGCTGCGCGGCGAACTGCAGGTAGAGCTCGGGATCCCAGCGCTCGGTCATCTCGAGCGGCTCATCCCCGCTTGGTGAAGGTGATCTGGACGTAGTTCCCCAGCCGGGCCGCGGCCTGCGGGTGTTCGGTCTCGAGCCAGTGGATGCCCTGCCACAGTCGCCGCCCCACACCGCCGTACTCGGTGACCCGCTGGTTGAACGCCACCGTGGGGATGCCGGCTGTGAGCACGCGGACGTCGCCGTGGGGGGCGAGGAAGCCGCGCATGGTCCCGATCGTGAGGGGCTTGAACGGGATGGGCGGAGGGGGTCGCAGGCGGTTGGCCACGTCGGAGATCACCGGAGTGTCGGCGACGAGCCGCTTGGCGATCCGGCCCGGGAACAGCAGCGGCCTGGGGTTGGCGACGATGAGGACCGCGACCCCGCCTGGTCGCAGGACCCGGACCACCTCCTCGAAGGCAGCGCGCTGCGAGGGCTCGTCCGCCACGTGATAGAGCACGTGGGCGCTGTACACCGCGTCGAAGGCGGCGTCGACGAGGGGGAGCGAGCAGATGTCGCCCTGCACCAGCGCAGCGTCCAGGTCGTGGTCCGTCAGGCTCTGAGCCGCGACCAGCAGGCCCTGCTCGGAGAAGTCGATGCCGGTGTAGTGGCCGCACAGGTCGAGGATGCGGGTCTCGGGATGGCCGCCGCAGCCGAGCTCGAGCAGCCGCAACGACGGGCCGGCGTCGGCCAGCGCCGCCCGGACCCGGGCCATCGAGGCCTCGAACGCCCCCCGGCGCAGCGGTCCGTCCTCCTTGGTGCCGAACAGCGTGGCCTCGACGATCTCGCCGTCCTCTTCGGCCCAGCCCCGCTCCTGGTAGTACTCCCGGGTGCCCGCGGTGCCCTGCGGCGTGGTCATGCGCCAACTCGCCTTCTGTGTGACTGTCCGGTCCTCGAAAGATACATCGGCGGCCCGGGCCCGCCGCTGAGCCTCGCCGCCGGAGCGGACGGGCCCGGCTCAGCCGTCGTCGGCTCGCTCCAGCTGCAGCAGATCATCGCGCAGCTCCTCGAGCTCGTCGGTGGTGGCCACCGCCTCCAGCCGCAACCGGATGGCCGCCAGCTCCCGGCTGAGGAACTCGGTGTCGGACAGGATCCGGTCGTTCACCTCACGATCGCGCTCGGCCAGGGCCCGGTCCCTCGCGTCCTGACGGTTCTGCGCCAGCAGGATCAGCGGCGCGGCATAGGCGGCCTGTGTCGAGAAGACCAGGTTCAACAGGATGAACGGATACGGATCCCAGCGCATCGCCACCGCGGCCGCGTTGATGGCGATCCAGGCCAGGACCACCACGGTCTGGATGGCCAGGTAGTGGCCGGTTCCCAGGAAGCGGGCGATGCGCTCGGACCAGCGCCCGATGGCATCGGGGTCGACGCTGGGCCCGAGCGAGGTCCCGACCCTCCCGGGGCTCGCCAGGGTCTCGTCGCGGAGCTTCATCGCCGCGCCGTGCTCCCGATCAGGCGCAAGAGCACGTCGTCCACGGTGACCACGCCGACGAGGCGCCGCGCCGGGTCCAGGACCGGCACTGCGAGCAGATCGTAGCGGGCCAGGGTGTTGGCCACCTCGACCACGGGCGAGGAGGGCGCCAGCGTGGGCATCTGGGTGTCGACGGCATCCTCGACGGTGTGGCTGGGCGGTTCCTTCAGGAGCCGGGGCATGGTGATGGCGCCGAGGAAGCGTCCGGTCGGTGTGGTGGTGGGCGGTTCGACGACGAACACCCGGACGGTGAGCGCCGGAGGAAGGTCGGTGTCGCGCAGGCGGGCGATGGCCTCGGCCACGCTGGTGTCGGGAGCCAAGATGATGGCCTCGGGCGTCATCATCCCGCCGGCGGTGTCCTCGTGGTAGGTGAGCAGCGACCGCAGCAACGCCACCTGCTCCGGCTCCATCTCGGCGAGGAGCAGCTCGCGGTCGCTCGGTGACATCTCCTGGAGCAGGTCGATCTCGTCGTCGGTCTCCATCTCCTCGAGGACGGCCACCGCGGCGTCGGTCTCCAGCTGGGCGATGATGGCGACCTGCTCGTCTTCGGGCAACTCCTCGAGCACGTCGGCGAGGCGGCTGGCGTCGAGCGCCGCGGCCAGCTCGGCACGGCGCTCCGCGGACAGGGCGCGGATGGCGGCCGCGGCGTCGGCCTTGTGCAGGTCGTGCAGCCGGGCCAGGTCGCCGGCCACCGCGTCGGTCTGGTAGCGGCTCGCAACCGCCGACCAGGGCAGGGTCTGCACCGGACGGCGCCGGAGCCGGCCCCGGGGCTCGGTGGCCACCGCGTGGACCACCCAGGTGCCGTCCTGGCGGGTGCTCTCGGTGAACCCGACATCGGTGATGGTGCCCTGGTCGGTGGCGGTACCCACGATGTCCTCGGCGACCATCAGCTCGCCAGCGCGGGGCTCGAAGCGACGCAGGTCGACGGTGCCGCCGCGCAGGTGCACCCCGTCGCGGCCCACCGCGTCGACCCGAGCCTGGTGGACGAAGATCCGCCGGCGGTCCACCTGGGCGATGAAGCCCCGCAGCACGGGGGCCTCGTCGGCCAGCGACGGCGAGAGCAGGATGTCCTGGATGCTGCCGACCGTGCTGCCGTCGGCATCGAAGAGCGACCGGCGCAGGACGCGAGACGACCAGAAGGTGGCCCGGTTGGGACCGGCATGCTGATCGGTGGCCGTCATCGCTGCTTACTGCTCCGTGGTGATCCAACCACCGTAGGAGCCTCCCGGGGCGGCGGCGGGCATTTCGGCTCGCTCACCCGCCCGCGGCGTCGAGCTGGGTGCTCAAGCGCTCCCACTCCGACATCAGCTTCGCAGCCTGGTCCTTGGCGGCATCGTGCTCCGCGACCAGCGCCCGGACCCGCTGGGTCTCCTCGTAGATGCTCGGATCGGCCAGCTGGGTCTGCAGCTCGACCACCCGGGCCTCGGCCTGCTCCCAGGCGCGCTCGACCGCTGCCAGCTGGCGGCGGATGTCTCGCGTGGACCGGTGCCGGGCGTTGCGTTCCTCGGCTTCGCGTCGGCGCAACTCGGCCCGCGAAGGCCGAGCACCTCCCGGTTTCGGGCGGCCCGGTGCCGGGACCGCCGGCGTCTCTGGCCGGGATGAGCCGAGGACGGCCTCGTCGACTCCCTCGTGGAAGCGGACCCGCCCGTCGCGCACCTCGATGAGGGCATCGGCCACGTTGCGGATGAGGTGGCGATCGTGGGTCACCAGCAGCACCGTCCCCGGGTAGACGGCCAACGCATCCTCGAGGAGGTCGCAGCTCGGGAGATCCAGGTGGTTGGTCGGCTCGTCGAGGACCAGCAGGTTGACGGGGGTGGCCATCACCTTCGCCAGCGCCAGTCGAGTCTGCTCGCCGCCCGAGAGGGCCCCGACCAGCCGATCGGCGGCGTCACCCGGGAACCCGAACGAGCCGAGCACGGTGCGCAGGTTGCGGGGGTCTCCCTTGGGCAGGGCGCTGCGGAACTCCTCGTGCACCGCCTTGGTCGGGTCGAGGACCTCGGCCTGGTGCTGCTCGAAGCGGGCCACGTCGACGTTGGACCCCAGCCGGACCCTGCCCTCGAGTGGAGGGATCTCGCCGAGCAGGGTGCGCACGATGGTGGTCTTTCCGGCACCGTTGGGTCCGACCAGGGCCACCTTGCGACCGCGATCGATCGCCAGGTCGAAGGGCGCCAGGACCGCCTCGCCGTCGTAGCCGGCCACCACGGCGCGGGCATCGACCACCACCCGGTTGGCTCGCCGGGGCTCGGGGAATGCGAACCGGGCTCGGAGCTCCTTGCGGTCGGTGACGTTGATGACCTCCAGCTTCTCGAGGGCCTTGATGCGGCTCTGGACCTGGCGGGCCTTGGAGGCCTTGTAGCGGAACCGTTCGATGAACCGCTCGACCTGGGCCACCTTCTTGGCCCGGTTGGCAGCGAGCGCCTTCTGGCGCTCGATGCGTTCCTCGCGCTGGACCACGAAGTCGACGAAGCTGCCCGTGTACTCGGTGGCGGTGCCGTCAGCGAGCTCCACGATGTGGGTGGCGACGCCGTCGATGAAGTCCCGGTCGTGGCTCACGAACAGCAGCGCCTGGGTCCAGCCGGCCAGGTGCCCCTCGAGCCAGGCCACGCTGTCGACGTCGAGGTGGTTGGTCGGCTCGTCGAGCACGAGGACGTCGGGCTCCGACAACAGCAGCCGGGCCAGGGCCAGGCGCATGCGCCAGCCACCGGAGAGCTCCGAGACCGGGCGCTCGACATCGGCCGGGCCGAACCCGAGCCCGGCCAGCACCCGGTGGGCCTCGGCCTCGACGGCATAGCCGCCGAGCTGCTCGAAGCGGCTCTGCAGCTCGCCGTAGCGCTCCAGCAACGCGTCGGCACCGACGCCATCGCCGTCGGTCATCGCCCGCTCGAGCTCCGCCAGCTGTTCTTGCAGGCCGACGACGTGGTCGGCGCCCCGTAGCGCCTCCTGGATCACCGTGCCTCGTTGCTCGGTGGCCAGGTCCTGGGGCAGGTAGCCGACCCGGATGGCCCCGGGGCGGGTCACCTCGCCGCTGTCGGGCTGCTGGAGTCCCACCAGGATCTCGAGCAGGGTGGTCTTGCCCACGCCGTTGCCGCCCACCAGCGCGATGCGGCGCCCCGGCTGGAGCTGGATCGACACGTCCCGCAGCAGCACCCGGGTGCCGTGGGACTTGCAGATGCGACCGGCGCGCAGCACCTGGCCGAGGGTACCGGCGCGCCGGAACCGGCCCGCGTCGAGCGGCGCCGGCGAGGCCTCGGATGGACGTCAGTACTCCGCGGCGGCGTTGGCCTCGCGGAGGCGGGTCGACAGTGTCGACAGGAGGGTCTCGGTGAGCCGGGGCACCTTCGGCAGGAGCCGCCGAAAGGCACTGCCGGAGATGACCAGCAGCCGCATGGGCTCCAGAGCCACCACCGTGGCGCTGCGCGGCTCGTGGTCGAGCAGCGCCATCTCGCCGACGCACTGTCCCGCGCTGCACATGCCGAGCTCGTGCTCGCCCCGGCGCACCGCAGCCCGGCCGTCGATGATCACCATCATCTCGTCGCCGGGCTCACCCTCGGTCATCAACACGTCGCCCTCTCGCGCGTTCCTCACCTTGGCGATCTGGTCGATACGGATGAGGTTCCGCTTGCTCACGCCGTCGAAGAAGGCGACTCCGCCCAGAGCCTCGATCCTCGCCGACTGGTTGAGGGCCCGCTTCCGGAGGCTCGGGTCCACTGCGTAGCCCGCGAGCTTCGGTTGCATGGCTCCATCGTAACTGCCCCCCTCCACACCGGGAAGCCCCTACCGGGGGGGTTTGCCGGTCCTCTGGCGGCGGTCGCGGGCCCGGTTTGGAACGCATTGGGTATCGTCGCCGCCGTGGTGTACCGCCCCCCGAGACGCCCCCAGCTGGTGGCGCACCGCGGCTATTCCGGGAGGGCCCCGGCCAACACCGTGGCCGCCACCAGAGCCGCGGTCGAGGTGGGTGTGGACATGGTCGAGGTCGACGTGTGCATGACCAGCGACGGCCACGCGGTGGCCATCCACGGGCCTCGGCTCGAGGAGAGCACGAGCGGCCGGGGGCGGGTGAAGCGGACCGCCCTCGCCGACGTCCGCCTGGTCCACACCATCCTCGACGGGGCGCTCGTGGAGGGCGAGGGCGTGCCGCTGCTGAGCGAGGTCACCGCTGCGGCCCCCGACATGGCCTTCAACTTCGACCTCAAGACCGACGCCGCGATCGACCCCGTCCTGTCGCTCGTCGACTCCGAGGGTCTGACCGACCGCTGCGTGATCTCCGGGTCGACCGCCAGGCGGGTGCGCAAGGTCTTGCGGCGCCACCGTGATGTCGGGGTGCTGGTGGACCTGACCCATCTCGACAAGCTGATCGCCAGGGTCCCCAGGCTCCGGGCGTGGTGGTTGGTGCACCGGTACCGCCGCTTGCTCTCGAACCCCCTGGTCCTGGCGCTCAACATCGAGCACGGCTGGGTGGACGCCGCCCTCGTCGACGGGTTCGCACGCCACGGGATCCCGGTGTGGACGTTCACCGTCGACGACCAGGCCGAGGCCGATCGACTGGTCGCGCTCGGCGTCGAGTCGATCACCAGCAACCACCCGGGCAACATCCGGCTGCCCTGAGTAGTCTCGCCGGGCGACAGCACGGAGGAGGAGCGATGGGAGAGCTGGTCAAGCTGGAGGACGACACCGCGCCCGGCGTGGCCACCATCCGCCTCGACAACCCCAAGATGAACGCCATCAGCAAGCAGCTCACGGCAGAGCTCGGCGAGGTGGTGGGCGAGCTCGAGGGGCGGGACGACCTCGGGGCCGTGGTGCTGTGGGGCGGTCCCAAGATCTTCGCTGCCGGAGCCGACATCAAGGAGTTCCCGCTCCTCCAGGACAAGGACGAGGCCGCGGCCTTCTCGCTGAACCTCAACCGCATCCTGCTGCGGCTCGAGGCGCTCCCGCAGATCACGATCGCGGCGGTCAACGGCTACGCCTTGGGCGGGGGGACCGAGCTGGCCATGACCCCCGAGTTCCGGATCGCCGGCGAGGGCGCCGTCTTCGGCCAGCCCGAGATCCTGCTGGGCATCATCCCCGGCGGGGGCGGCACCCAGCGGATGACCCGGCTGATCGGGGTGACCAAGGCCAAGGAGATCATCTACACCGGGCGGATGGTCCCCGCAGCAGAGGCCCTCGAGATCGGGTTGGTGTCGGCGATCTACCCCGACGACCAGGCCTACCCCGAGGCGGTGAAGCTGGCGTCGCAGTTCGCAGCCGGGCCCAAGGCCCTGCAGTTCGCCAAGCGGGCCATCATGGACGGCCTGCACCTGCCCCTCTCGGAGGCCGTCGAGCGGGAGGCGGCCATGTTCGGCGAATGCTTCGGGACCGAGGACCGGGTCACCGGGGTGCAGAGCTTCATCGAGCACGGCCCCGGAAAGGCGCGCTTCGCGAGGCGCTGAGTCTTTCACCCGGGCGGGGCCCCAACCCCGCCCGCGGCCGTGGTCGCCGGCTGCGCCGGCGGGGCGGGCGACCTGGGGTCGCCGCCCCTGCGGGTTCGGTCGTGCCGTCTTCGCCATTCGAGTTAGCTTGGCCGAGTGATCGACCAGCCGGCGACCGGCCGCGTTCCCCGCACCGCCGACCCCCTGGAGCTGTCGAACCGCATCATCGACACCGGCGTCGCCGACGAGCCGACCAATCGGATCGTGAACACCAGCGGGTGGAACGTCATCATCAACCGCCGCCAGTCCGGCGGGGTGTCGCTGCGCCGCCCCCTGGCTGCACCGCAGACCGAGCGCTTCATCGGCGACACCGTCTCTCCCGACATGACCTACACCGAGCGCCTGACCGTCCGGGTGGGCGACCTCGACGTCGAGCTGGCCGCCGCCGCCGCTCCCGACGACAAGGAGGTGCACGGGGCCCGGGCCGAGATCTACCGGGCCCGCCGGGCAGCGGAGTCGAGCCTCATGTCGAAGGGCATCTTCGCCGCCGCCGCACGCGAGTCGGCGGCCATCGCCGAGGAGTGATCCGGGGCACCAGTTAGCGTTACCGGGTGCGCGACCAGCCGGCGTCCGGCCGCATCCCCGCGAGCGTCTGGGCCCTGCTGGCGGCGCTGTTCTTCTCGTCGTTCGCGGTGGTCGGCCAGATCACCATCGTGGGCAAGCAGGTCTTCGACCTGACCGGCGACGAGCTCGACCTGGGCCTGCTCGGCCTGGCGGAGTTCCTGCCCATCGGCCTGCTCGCGGCCTTCACCGGATCCCTCGCCGACCGGATCGACCGTCGGAAGGTGTACGCCGCGGCCCTGGCCCTGGAGGCCGCAGTGTCCTTCGGGCTCTACCTGTACGCCGACAGCGAGCCCACGTCGGTGCTGCCGATCTTCGGTCTGGTGTTCGTCTTCGGCATCGCTCGGGCCTTCGCCGCGCCGGCCAGCCGGGCGTTGCCGATCGACCTCGCCCCCCGGGAGGTGGTCGAGCGGGTGGTCGCGCTCAAGTCGGTCGTGTTCTACGCCGGGGCCATCACCGGACCCGTGGCCTTCGGCTTCGCATTCGTGGCCGACGAGGCACTCCCGTACCTGATCGCCACCATGTCCTTCGTCGCAGCCATGGTCACCCTGACCCTGGTGTCCCGATCTCCGGTCCGCCGCCTCCAGACCACCGGCGGCCGCCAAGCCCTCCGCGACGCCAAGGAGGGCATGCTGTTCGTGCGCCGCAACCCGGTGCTGCTCGGCGCCATCAGCCTGGACCTCTTCGCGGTGCTGTTCGGCGGCTTGATCATCCTGCTGCCCGCCATCGCCGAGGAGCGCCTCGGCGTCGGGGCGGTCGGACTGGGCTGGTTGCGGGCCGCGATCGGGTTGGGGGCGGTGATTGTCGCCATCAGCTTGTCGGTCCGACCGCTGCGGCATCGGATCGGGCGCGTGCTGTTCCTGGTGATCAGCATCTTCGGGCTGATGACCATCGTGGTCGGCCTCACCGAGACCTACGCGGTTGCCTTCGTGGCGCTCATGGTCGCGGCCGGCGCCGACGCAGTGTCGGTGTTCATCCGGACCAGCCTGGTCCCCCTGGCCACCCCCGAGGAGATGCGGGGGCGGGTCCTGGCCGTGGAGAACGTGTTCATCGGCGCCTCGAACGAGCTCGGTGCAGTCGAGTCGGGGCTCACCGCGGCGGCCTTCGGCCTGGTCGGGGCCCTGCTGCTCGGCGGCGTGGGCACGCTGGTGGTCGTGGCGGTGTGGTGGCGGCTGTTCCCGGCGCTGCGCGAGGTC
>JBFINV010000044.1:0-12169 GCA_041611015.1 Acidimicrobiales bacterium
CGAGCAGGGAGGCCACGTTGTGGTCCGCCACCAGCCACACGTCGCCGCCGTCGCCGCCATCACCGCCGTCGGGGCCGCCCCGAGCCACGTGGGCCTCGCGCCGGAAGGACACGCAGCCGGCGCCGCCGTCGCCGCCCCGGACGTTGAGGCCGCACTCGTCGACGAAGTCGGACACGGCCCGTGCCCCCGCGCGGGGGCTACTCGGGGACGATGTCGACGAGCTTGCGACCCCGCCGCTGGCCGAACTTGACCCGCCCGTCGGCGGTCGCGAACAGGGTGTCGTCGCCGCCGCGGCCCACGTTGGTGCCGGGGTGGAACTTGGTGCCCCGCTGGCGCACCAGGATGGCCCCCGCGTTCACCAGGGTGCCGTCGTAGACCTTGATCCCGAGGCGCTGGGCGTTGGAGTCACGGCCGTTGCGGGTGGACCCGCCACCTTTGGTCTTGGACATGGTTCAGCCCTTCGAGATCCCAGTGATGGTGATGGCGTTGTACTTCTGGCGGTGGCCCCAGCGGCGGCGCTGGTTGCTCTTGTTCTTGTACCGGAACCCGTTGATCTTGGCGCCCTTCACGACGTCGACGACGTCGGCGCTGACGGTGGACCCCTCCAGCTGATCGGGGGTGACCAGCACCGTGTCGCCGTCGACGAGCATCACGGGCTGCAGCTCGATCGAGCTGCCGACCTCGCCGACCAGCTCCACCTCGACGGTGTCACCTTCGGCCACGCGGTACTGCTTGCCGCCGGTGCGGATCACTGCGTACATAGGGACCAAAGCCTATCCAGAAGCCACCGAGAAGGCTCCTGCCCACTGCGCCCGAGGTCTGCGAGGGTCCAGCTCAGAGATCTGCGAGCAGCTCCTGGTCCATCTGGTGACCCAGGCCGTTGCAGGTCTCGCACGTCCTGGAGAAGGACTCGAGCAGTCCCTCGCCGATCCGCTTGCGGGTCATCTCCACCAGGCCCAGATCGGAAATGTCGAACACCTGGGTGCGGGTCTTGTCGCGCGCCAGCGTTTCTCGGAAAGTACGGATCACGTCGTCGCGATTGCGCTTCTCCTCCATGTCGACGAAGTCGATGACGATGATGCCGCCGATGTCCCGCAGCCGGAGCTGGCGAGCCACCTCCCGGGCCGCTTCGAGGTTGTTGCGGTAGACCGTCTCCTCGAGGCTCGAGCGCCCCACGTTCTTGCCGGTGTTCACGTCGATCACCGTCAGCGCCTCGGTGTGCTCGATGATGAGCGATCCGCCCGAGGGGAGCCAGACCTTCTTGTCGAGGGCCTTGATCAGCTGTTCGTGCACGTGGAAGCGCTCGAAGAGGGAGACCGACTCGGTCTCGGGATCGTGGAAGCGGACCCGGTCCGCCAGGGCCGGGGTGATGCTGGTGACGTAGTCGCGCACCTCCTCGTAGAGCTTGCGGTCGTCGATGACGATGGCCCGGTAGTCCTTGTTGAACTCCTCGCGGATGACCCGCATCGCCATCTCGGGCTCCCGGTAGAGCAGCGACGGGCTCTCCGAGGAGGCCGCGAGGGCCTCGATGCCGTTCCACTGCTCCACCAGCCGGGCCACGTCCCGCTCGATCTCTTCGGCGGTGACGTTCTCGGCTGCGGTGCGCACGATCACGCCGTGCTGCTTGGGCTTGGCCCGGTCGAGGATGGTGCGCAGGCGCTTGCGCTCCTTGTCGGGCAGGCGCTTGGAGATCCCGTAGGTCTTGCTGTTGGGGACGAGCACCACGAACCGGCCGGGCAGCGACACCTCCTGGGTGAGCCGGGCCCCCTTGTGGGCGATCGGGTTCTTGGTGACCTGGCAGAGGATGCTCTGGCGGTTCTTGAGGACCTGCTCGATGCGGGGCGGGCCCGAGGAGGTGTCGATGTCCTCCTTGTCGAAGGCCACGTCGCCCCGGTAGAGCACAGCGTTCTTGGGGGTGGCGATGTCGACGAAGGCAGCTTCCATGCCGGGCAGCACGTTCTGTACCCGACCCAGGTAGACGTTGCCGTGGATCTGGCTGATGTCGTCGGCGGGGTGGGACACGTAGTGCTCGATCAGGGCCTTGCCCTCGAGCACCGCGATCTGGGTGGCGCGCTTGCCGTGGTGCACCACCATCGTGTAACGGCCCACTGGCCGACCCTTGCGCTCACGACCGCGCCGCTTCTCCAGGTCGGCGTCGTCGAGCTCGACGGGGTCGTCGTCGAGCAGGGCCTCGATGGGCTGAGGCTGGCGGCGCTCGCCACCTCCGCCCCCTCGGCCTCGGCGACGCCGGCGCCGGCGTCCCCCACCACCGCCGCGACCACCACCCCGGTCGCCCCCGCCGCCATCGCCCGCGGCGGGGGTGGGCGGCGCGGGGCGGGTGTCGCCGATCTGGGGCTTGCGTGGCGGCGCCGGCGACCCGGCGCCCGGATCCTGCATGCCGCCGGCTGCGCCCTCGGCCTGTTGCGCGACTCCCTCGGCTCGGCCCTCGGCCGGGGGTCGGGTTCGGTTGCGGCCGCCCCGCGAGCCCCGTCGGCGCCGGCTTCGTCCCGAGCCTCCACCCTTGGCGCCGTCGCCAGAGCTCGGTGAGCCGCCATCGCGGCTGGGCTCAGGGCCAGGCGGGCTGGCCGGTGATGGCGGGCTCGCCGGCTCCGTCGAGCTGGTCCCGCCGCTGCGCACTTCCCCGGCCTCGCCGGGTGTCGCGCCTTGGCTCATAGGTCGATTCCCTTCTCATGACGCACACCTCGTCGTGTGCGGAGCAGGGGCAGCGCCGGCTTGGAGCGGCTCCAGCCGGGCGCCATCCTGCTCGATCCATTGCTTCAGACGCCGAACGTGTCGCTCGTGCAAGGCCGGCTCGAGCGCGCTCAGCAGCTCGGAGGGCCGCAGCGACCGGGGCTGGGTACCCAGCTCGGCGCGAATTCGGTGCCCGCCGTTGGTTCCGGGAGCGGCCGGGACCACGTCGAGGGAGCGGATGAGCGGGCGCAGGTCGTCGGTGACCGCCTTGCCCTTGCGCTCCCTGGTGACGACGATCGTCGGGGCGGCGAGGACTCGCTGGACCCACTGGTTGATCTCGTCGATGGTCTCGGTCACGGTGATGTCCCACACACAGGATGTCACGGCCGCCTGGAGTGATGGTGTCTTCGGCTCGAGCACCGCCAAACCCGTCACCTCGATGCCCGGGGGCAGGGTCTCGGAGAGCACCCTCGGTAGCTCGGCGATGGGCACCGAAGGGCGTCCGTCGTCGAGCTGGATGTCAATGTACTCGCCGTCGGACTCCGAACCGGTGGGCAGTGCGAGGCCGAACGCGATGCGGGGCCGGGGCGAGTAGCCCTCGCTGTACACCATCGGCACCCCGGCGGCGCGAAGTGAGCGTTCCCAGATCCGAGCCACGTCCCGATGGCTGGCGAAGCGGATCTTGCCGTTCTTGGTGTAGCGGAGCCGGATCGGGGTCATCGCCCGGCCCGCGGCGGTGAGGCCAGGAGGGTGACCGGGACCGCGCCCCCGCTGCGCAGGTCCTGGCCGGTTCCCTGGGAGCCGCCCGAGGGTGGCGTCGCCGAAGCCACCACGTGCTCGATGCCATAGCCGGTGCAGGCCCCGCAGTCGTAGCACGGCGTCCAGCGGCAGTCCTCGAGGCCCACTTCTGCGAGGGCGTCGCGCCAGTCCTGCCACAGGAAGTCCTTGTGGAGGCCGGCGTCGAGATGATCCCAGGGCAGCACCTCGTGCTGGACGCGGTGCCGGTAGACGTACCACTCGTGGTCGAGGCCGTGGCGAGCCATGGCCTCGAGCCACCGCTGGAGATCGAAGCGCTCGGACCACTCCTGGAACGTGCCGCCGTCGCGCCAGACGTCCTCGAGCACCGGCCCCAGACGTCGGTCACCGCGGCTGAAGATGCCCTCCACGAAGGTGGCTCGGGGGTCGTGCCACTTGAGCTGCACCCCCCGCATACGCCTGGTGGCGTCCTTCAGGAGGCCGATCTTGCGGTACAGCTCGTCGATGGTGTTCTGGCCGAACCACTGGAATGGGGTGAACGGCTTGGGGACGAACCCCCCCACGCTGACCGTGACCGAGGCCCCCTTGTGGTACCGCCGACCCAGCTCCACGCAGTTGCGGGCCAGCTCGGCGATGCCCAGCGTGTCTTCGTCGGTCTCTGTCGGGAGCCCGGTCAGGAAGTAGAGCTTCATCCGGCGCCAGCCCTGGCTGAAGGCCGACTCGACCGCACCGTAGAGGTCCTCTTCGAGGATCAGCTTGTTGATCACCTGGCGCAGCCGCCAGGACCCGGCCTCGGGGGCGAAGGTCAGCCCGGTGCGGCGGGCCTGCTGGATGCTGGCTGCGACGTCGACGGTGAACGCGTCCACGCGCAGGCTCGGAAGCGAGACCGAGACCTGGCCGCAGTTGGCCGGGTCGTTGACCGTGTCGGCGACCAGCTTCTCGATCCCGCTGAAATCCGCAGTGGAGAGCGAGGTCAGGGCCACCTCGTCGTAGCCCGTACGCCGCAGGCCCTCCTGGACCATGGTGCGCACCTGGTCGGCGGGCCTCTCCCGGACCGGTCGGGTGATCATGCCCGCTTGGCAGAAGCGGCACCCCCGGGTGCACCCCCGGAAGACCTCGACGTTCAGGCGGTCGTGCACCACCTCGGTCAGCGGGACCAGCTGGTTGCGCGGGTACGGCCACGCGGCCAGGTCGGCGATAGTGCGCTTGCCGACCACCGCAGGCACGTCGGGGTAGCGAGGCTCGACGCCCATCAGCTCGGCCCCGTCGTAGCGGACCTCGTACATGGCCGGGACGTACACACCCTCGACCCGGGCCAGCCGCCGCAGCACGTGGTGGCGGGAGCCCTCGGGGCGGCCGGACCGCTTCCACTCCCCCACCACCTCGGTGATCTCGGCCACCACCTCCTCGCCGTCGCCGAGCACGAAGAAGTCGACGAAGTCGGCGAGGGGCTCGGGATTGTAGGTGCAGTGCCCACCCGCGCCGACCAGGAGGTCGTGGCGGCTGCGCTCGTCGGCCCGGACCGGGCACCCGGCGAGGTCGATGCAGTTCAAGACGTTCGTGTAGACCAGCTCGGCGGAGAGGTTGAACCCCAGGATGTCGAAGTCGGCGGCCGGGCGGTGGGTGTCGACGCTGAACAGCGGCAGCCCGGCGGCTCGCATCTCGGCTTCGAGATCCACCCACGGCGCATAGGTGCGTTCGGCGACCGCGTCGTCGCGCTCGTTGATGATCTCGTAGAGGATCTGGAGCCCCTGGTTCGGCAGGCCGACCTCGTAGGTGTCGGGGTACGCCAGCAGCCACGCCACCTTGTGGGGTGCGTGCTCGGGCTGCTGGTGGCCTCCCTCGAGACCGATGTAGCGGGCCGGCTTCTGCACGCGCGGCAACAGCTCCTCGAGCTCGGGCCAGATCGACGTCATGGCCCCGAGGCTATCGGCTCCCTCTCAGCGGCCCGAGGGTTGGGCCGGACTCACCTGCGCACCTGGTAGCGGCGCATGTGTACGTTGAGGACCAGGCCCACGCCGAGGAACGACGTCAACGCCGAGGATCCCCCGTAGGAGAGGAACGGCACCGGGATCCCGGTGATGGGCATGATGCCAACGGTCATCCCCACCGCCTGGAACATCTGGAACACGATCATGGTCATCACGCCCACACAGATCAGGGCGCCGAAGGTGTCGGCTGCCTTCTTCGCCGTCCTCCAGGTGCGCCACACCAGCACCCCGAACAACCCCAGCACCAACGCCGCCCCCACGAACCCCAGCTCCTCCCCGACCACCGTGAAGATGAAGTCCGTGTGCTGCTCGGGCACGAACTCGCCCTGGGTCTGGCCGCCCTCGCCGTAGCCGCGGCCGGTCACCCCGCCGCTGCCGATGGCGATCTGGGCCTGGGTCTGCTGGTAGGCGGCCTCGGACTGGCTGGAGGCGGGGTCCAGGAACGACAGCAGCCGGTCCTGCTGGTAGCTCTGGAGCACGCCGCTGTTCCAGACGAGCACCGCGAAGCCGATGCCCAGGATCGTGAGGACCACGATGTGGCGGACCCTGGCCCCGCCGACCAGCAGCACGCCCATGGTGATGGCCAGGTAGACCAGCGCGGTGCCCACGTCGGGCTGTTGCATGACCAGAGCCAGGGGCAGTGCGCCGATCGCCAGAGCCGCGAGTAGCTGGCGCAGGCTCAGCTCACCGTCTATGCGGCGCACGTAGGAGGCCAGGGCCACGATGAAGGCGACCTTCAAGAACTCCGAAGGCTGAACCTGGAACTGCCCCACCTCGAACCAGGATCGGGCTCCGTTGCGCTCGACACCGACGGCAAGGACGGCGATCAGGCCGACGATCCCACCCGCGTACAGCAGTGGGGCCCAGGCCACCAGACGTTCGTAGGAGATCAGCGCGGTCCCCGCCATCAACGCGATCCCGACCATGACGAAGATGGTCTGGCGTTCGAGGAACGTGGTGTCGTAGGCCGCCGGGTCGGTCCCGCGGGTGGCGCTGTAGACCATCGCCACTCCGAGCACCGCCAGGGCGAGCGACGAGAGCACCAGCATCAGGTCGATGTGGAGCCATGGCGAGAGCGGGTCGCGCCGGGGGTTGAGCTCCCGGGCTCGCTTGGCGTTGGTCACCGTCGCCATCAGCCCTCACCCCCAGCGCCGGCGGCTGCGGCCTCGTCGTCGCCGGTGTCGCCCTGCGCGAACTGCGCGGCCGCCTCGGCGTCACGGGCGCCGCGCTCGGCCTCGGTGAGGACCTCGGGCACTCGCTCGTTGGCGATGCGCTCGAAGACCCGGGCCACCACCGGCGCGGCCACGTCGCCCCCGAACCCGGCCTCCTCCAGCACCGTGACGGCTACGTACCGGGGCTCGGGCAGCGGCCCGTAGCCGGCGAACAGCGCGAAGTCGGCGATGGGGGCTCCTGGCGACTGCTTCTCGGAGGTTCCGGTCTTGCCCGCCACCGGCCAGGAGCGGTGGGGGAAGCCCACGTCGGCGAAGGCCTGGTACGCGGTCCCGATCTTGCCCCCGTTGTTGTAGGTGGTGACCCCGGCCAGACCCTCCCAGATCGGATCTCGAATCTCCGGCGGCCAGTACAGCTCGCGGATGATCCGGGAACCGAACTCGAGCTCGGGCTCTCCGGTGATGGGGTCGAGCACTGCCCGACCCAGGTTGGGCGCGTAGAGGGTGCCGCCGTTGGCGATCACGCTGTAGGCGCTGGCGATCTGCAGCGGGGTGGCCAGCACGTCGCCCTGGCCGATGGCGGTGTTGAGGGTGTCGCCCGTCCGCCAGTCGGGGAACGGGAAGGCCTCGGGATTCTCCTCGTGCAGGGCTCGGCGCTGCTCCGGAGTGGGCATGCGCCCACCCGACTCCGAGGGGAGCGTCACCCCGGTGGGGGCCCCGAACCCGAACAGGGTGGCAGCTTGCTGCACCGAGTCGGTGTCGAAGGCCAGCCGATCGAAGTTGGCGGCCAGGTTGTAGAAGTAGACGTCCGAGGAGAGGGTGAGCGCCAGGCGGAGGTCCACCGGGCCCAGGGGGTCGGACCCGGCGTTGGTGAACACGCAGCTGTCGTCGGTGCAGTTGGGGATGCGGTAGACGCCCTCGTCCTGGTAGGGGGAGGTGACGGTCAGGATCCCGCGAGAGCCGATCAACCCGGTGTCGAGGGCGGCGTAGGCGGTGAACGGCTTGAAGGTCGATCCCGGCGGATACTCGCCCTGGATCACCCGGTTCAGCAGCGGCAGGTGGGCCCCGGGATCGCTGAGCTCGGCGAACGCGCTCTCGGAGATGCCGTTGACGAACAGCGCCGGGTCGTAGGTGGGATGCGACGCCATCGCCAGCACCGAGCCGTCAGTGGGATCGAGCAGGACCATGGCCCCGGCGGGCGCGTTGAACCGGACCTCGCCCTCGCCCTCGACCAGCTTGCTCCCCTGCTGCCGGGCCAGCTCGAGGCCCCGGGCCAGCTCGCCCTCCACCATGGCCTGGAGGTCGATGTCGATGCTCAGCTGGACATCGCTGCCGGCCACGGGCTCGACGTTCTCGAGCTCGTCCACGATGTTGTTGAACCGGTCGATCTCGACCACCTTGTAGCCAGGGGTGCCTCGGAGCGCATCCTCGTAGAAGAGCTCCACGCCGGTCTTGCCGATCTCGTCGTTGGCTTGGTAGTTCTTCGGCTTTTCCCGGACCGCAACCTCCTCGGCGTCGTTGAGCGCACCCACGTAGCCCAGCAGGTGCGCGGCCCGGGTGCCGTAGGGGTAGGTCCGGACCATGGCCACGGTGGTGCTGACCCCGGGGAACTCGTAGGAGCGCTCGGCCAGGTACAGCTGCAGGTCCTCGCTGATGTCGCGGACCACCGGCACCTCTGCGAAGGGGCCGAAGCGGTCGGAGTCGAACGCAGCTTCGATCTCGGCGACCTTGGTCAGCTGTCCGGTCCGGCTGATCTCGGTGGCCAGCCGCAGGAACAGGTCCGACAGTTCGTCGGTGGAGACGCTCTTCACGACCGTCTCCCGGTCGATGGTGACGTCGATCGAGGGCCGGTTGTCCACCAGGACCCGGCCCTTGGCGTCGAGGATGCGGCCCCGGGGCGCGAGCTCGATGATGGTGCGCTGGCGGTTGCCCTCGGCAGCCTCGATGAACTCCTGCTCGCTCATGATCTGGAGGAACCACACCCGCGCGAAGAGGGCCGCGAACATCGCCAGCGCCACCGCGCCCAGGACGCTCAACCGGAGGCGGCCCGAGCGGGTGTGCAGGCTCACCTGGCTCATTCCACCACCTCGAGGCGCAGCGGCTTCGGCGCGGGCCGTTTCTCGTCGCCCAGGGCCCACAGCACCAGCCGCCGGATCGGCGTCATGAGCAGCGTGGTGTACAGGGTGGCGACGATCACGATGGTGACCAGCCGGTCGGTGTACAGGTTGGGTTGCCCCAACAGCTCGCCCAAGGTCACGAAGAGCATGATGCCCGCTGCCACGGCACACAAGGTCACCAGCTGGCGCAAGCGGCGCTCGCCGGAGCTGGCGAGGGCCGCGGAGACGTTCCCGACGCCGTACGCGACCAGCACGTAGGTGAGTGCGCTCAGGGCCAGCGGGGTGGGCAGGTACAGGTCGTAGAGCAGCCCGGCCACGAACCCAACCACCGCGCCGCGGTCGGGACCTGCGGCCCAGGCGGTCGCCACGGTGGTTCCCATCAGCAGCTCGGGCATGACACCCCAGAGGCGCAGCTCGCTGAACAGCTCCACCTGGAGCACCAGCACCAGCACCACGACCACGGTGAAGCGCACGTACAGCACCATCAGTCGCCGCCCCCCGGGGAGCCCTGAGCGGTGGTTGTGGCTGCGGCTGGTCCGGCATCGTCCGCCTCGGGGTCGAAGAGGATGACGGTCACGAAGCGCAGGCGCTCCAGTGATGCCGAGGGTTCGACGAGCAGCCGCTTCTCCAGGGTGCCCTGGTCGACCTCGACCGCGACCACCGTGCCCACTGCGATGTTCGGTGGGTAGAGGCTGCGATCGCTGCCGCTGGTGGCGATCACGTCGCCCACCTCGACCTCGGCGTCGACCCTGATGCTGCCCTTGCTCACCACCAGGGGTCGGTCCTCTCCCTGGCCGGTGATGATCCCGACCTCGTCGGTGCCCACGACCTTGACGCCGACCGACACCGAGGGGTCGGTGATGAGGCGGACGCGGGCGGTGCGCCGGCCGGTGTCCTCGATCCGTCCGACCAGGCCGCCGACGGTGACCACCGGCATGCCGTCGCGGACCCCGTCGACCGTGCCCCGGTTGATCTCGAGGACGAACTCGTCGAAGTTCGAGATCGAGGCCGCCAGGACCTCGGCGGTGGTGGTCGGGTACTCGTCCCGGGCCTCCAGGCCCAGCTGGTCCTTGAGGTCCCGCAGCTCGTCGGCTGCGCCCTTGTCGTCGATGATCTCGCCCTGTACGGCCTCCAGGCGGCTGCGCAGCTCCTCGTTCTCGCGCCGGAGGTCGTCGTTCTCGCTGAGGCCCTGCCATGCGTCGCCGACAGGGCCGAACACGGCGTCGCCGAAGGACCGGATCGGGCTCACCACGGCGGAGATGCCGTCCTTTAGACGCTCCACGGGTCCGAAGTCGCGTGCGTCGAGGGTCAACAACGTGACCGACAGGAGCATCAGGAGGAACAGGGTGAACCGGGAACGACCGGAGCGGCGAGGCGCAGCCATGACAGTGGGATCTCAGGTACCAGCGCCGAGGCGCCGGCACTACTCCTGGCTGGACGAGAAGAGCACGCCCTTGAGCGCGTCGAACTCCTCGAGCGACTGGCCGGATCCGAGGGCCACCGCGTACAACGGATCCCGGGCGATGCGGATCGGCATGCCGGTCTCGTGGGCCAGGCGCTCGGGCAGGCCCTGGAGCAGGGCCCCGCCACCCGCCAGCATGATGCCCTGTTCCATGATGTCCGCAGCGAGCTCGGGAGGCGTGGTGTCGAGGGTGGACTTGACTGCGTCGACCACAGCGGCGACGGGCTCGGAGAGCGCCTCGCGGATCTCGCTGGTGGAGGTGACGATGGTCTTGGGGAGCCCGCTCACGAGATCGCGGCCGCGGATCTCGGCGTAGATCTCCTCGATGGGCCAGGCCGACCCCAGGCGGATCTTGACCTCCTCGGAGGTGCGCTCGCCCAGCGCCAGGTTGTACTCCTTCTTGATGAACTGCATGATCGCGTCGTCGAGCTCGTCGCCGCCGACGCGCACCGAGCGGCTGGCGACCACGCCGCCGAGCGAGATCACGGCCACCTCGGTCGTCCCCCCACCGATGTCGACGATCATGTTGCCGGTGGGGTCCTGAACCGGCAGTCCGGCCCCGATGGCGGCCGCCATCGGCTCCTCGATGATGTAGGCCGGCTTGCGGGCGCCGGCGAACTCGGCGGCCTCCTGCACGGCGCGCTGCTCGACGCCGGTGATGCCCGACGGGACGCAGATCACCATGCGGGGCTTGGCGAAGCGGCTGCGGTGCACGCGCTGGATGAAGTAGCGGAGCATCTTCTCGCACACGTCGAAGTCGGCGATGACGCCGTCCTTGAGCGGGCGGATGGCCTGGATGTTGCTCGGCGTGCGACCGATCATCCGCTTGGCCTCGTGACCGACGGCCAGCGGGCGCCCGTCGTGGACGTTGATGGCGACGACCGACGGTTCGTCGAGCACGATGCCCTCGCCGCGCACGTACACCAGCGTGTTGGCGGTGCCCAGGTCGACGGCCATGTCGCGGCCGACCAGACCGGTCAGTGAGCTCAGCAATCGATCGACCATACGTGTGCCCTACTCCCAGGCGGAGCGCAGAGCAGGTGACCACATGGGATCAGCTCGCGACGCGAACTCAACAGGCCCCTTCTCCACACCAGCAACAGAGGGTAGCTCACCGTAACGTGACCGCAACAGTTGGTCGGCCGGCCCCCTACAGGTCGGGGAAGAATATGGCGATCTCGCGTGCCGCCGACTCGGGGGAGTCGCTGCCGTGGACCAGGTTCTCGGTGAGCTCCAGGCCGTAGTCGCCACGGATCGTGCCCGGTGCCGCGTCGGCTGGATTGGTCACCCCCATCATGGTCCGGACCACCGCGTAGGTCTCCCCCGCGCCGTCATCGGGGCCCTCGAGCACCATCGCCACCGACGGCGAGCGGCCGATGAACGCGACCAGGTCGTCGTAGAACGCCTTGCCGGCGTGCTCGGCGTAGTGCCGGCCGGCGATCTCGGCGTCGATGGTCAGCATCCGCATGGCGACGATCCGCAGGCCCTTGGCTTCGAAGCGCCGAACCACCTCGCCGACGAGACCGCGCTCGACTGCGTCGGGCTTGCACAGGACCAGTGTTCGAGTCATGGCGGCGCAGGCTACCCGGCCGGAGGGGACACCGAGGACGGGGTGGCTCAGACCAGGTCGGCGTAGGCGTCGCGGGCGGCGCCGGCGACGTACAGCGACCCGAGGACGAAGATGGCGTCGTCGTCGTCGGCCAGCGCGAGGGCCCGGGCCAGGGCGTCGCCGACGTCGGCGATCACCTCGACCTCGATGCCCAGCGAGTCGGCGGCCCGGCCGAGCTCGTCGGCCGGCATGGCCCGCACCCACGGGGGCGAGCAGGCGATCAGGAGGTCGGCACCGGCCGCGCCGACCGACTCGAGCATGGCGACCGGCTCGCGCTCGCGCATCATGCCCAGCACCACGATCCGCCGCCCGCCGTGGGCGAAGTCCTCGTCCATCGTCCGCCGGGCCGCGGCGGCGCCGTCGGGGTTGTGGGC
>JBFINV010000045.1:0-11812 GCA_041611015.1 Acidimicrobiales bacterium
GAAGTCCAGCTCGCCGGTGGGCTCGTCGCACAGCATGATCGGGTTCTCGGTGGCCAGGGCGCGGGCGATGGCGACCCGCTGCTGCTCACCTCCCGACAGCTCATGAGGGAAACGGTCCATCTTGTCGCCCAATCCGACGCTGGCCATGACCTCTTCCGGATCGGCCTGCGAGCCCGCCGCATCCACCCCGAACTGGACGTTCTCCACGGCGGTGAGCGCGGGGAAGAGGTTGAACGTCTGGAAGATGAACGTGACCGACGCTCGCCGGAACCGGGCCCGCTCGGACTGGCTGGCGCCGGTGAGGTCGACGCCGTTGACGGCGACCCGTCCCGACGTCGGGATGTCGAGGGCGCCGATCAGGTTCAGCAGGGTCGTCTTCCCGCTGCCCGACGGCCCCAGGATCACGATGAACGCCGAGTCCGCGACCACGAGATCGACCGAGTCGAGCGCGGTGACCTCGGTGGCGCCGATCTGGTACCGCTTCGAGGCGCCGGCCAGCTCGATGCGGGGGGCGCCGTCACTCATGCGAGGTGAGCGTAGGTCAGCGACTCCGGAGCTGCGGTGCTCGGCGCGGTGTCGGTCGGCTCCGTTGACGCCGAGCCGAGCCGAGGCGCTCAGGCCACCGCGTCGCGGCGGTGCGTGGGCCGGAAGGTGGAGTTCCGGAGCTGGTGGTAGCCGCGCCGGAGGGCGTGGCGGAGCCGGCGATGGGTCAGCACCGGATGCCGCAGCACCCAGAGTGGGCTGGGGAGGCCCCGGAACGGGTACCGGAGCTGGCCCAGCATGGTCTCGGGCACGGCCTCGTCGACCCCGTACACGCTCGGGCGACGATCCCGGGGCATGTGGTAGGTGCCGAACACGACGTCCCACAGGGGCAGGAACGCCGAGTGGTTGGTGCTGATGGCCTCGGGCTCGTTGGTGTGGTGCCAGTGGTGGAACTCCGGGGTGATCACCAGTCGGTGCAGCGGCCTCCACCGCCAGCGGACGTTGGCGTGCAGGAACAGCCCGGTCACGACCTGGATGACGGCCAGCACACCGGCGTACTCGGCCTCGAAGCCGGCGGCGATCAGGAAGACCACCGGCGGGGCCAGGATGGCGCCGTCGAGGGGGTGCACCCGGAGGCCGCTGACCCAGTCGAGGTGCTCGGTCGAGTGGTGGATGCTGTGGAAGCGCCACAGGAAGGGCACCTCGTGGCTCCAGCGGTGGGCCCAGTAGAAGGTGACGTCGAAGAGCAGGAAGCCGGCGGCGTAGCGGCCCCACTCGGGGAGCAGGCCGACGAGGGGCCGGATGGCCAGGCCCGGGAGCCACGCCAGGCTGAGCACGCCCACCAGGACGGCCACCACCAGCCCGGGCACGATCAGCAGCGGCTGGGCCAGCCCGTAGGCGATGTCGGTGCGCCAGAGCCTGCGGCGGAGGGGCTGGCGGTGGCGGGGGAACAGCTTCTCGAACGGGACCACGATGACGAACAAGGCGACCACCGCGCCCAGCCCCTCGCGGTCGATCGCCAGGCCCCCGCCGGCGACGCCCAGCGCGAACAAGACGTTCAGCCATCCCGGGACGAGCCACCGCCGGCCGGGAGGCCGGGTCGGCGGCGGGGGCAGGCTGGACTCGACCCGCACCGGTCCTGGTCGGGGTGGGGGCGGAGGGGCGAGCGAAGGTCGGGGCTCCATGTCCGCCTTGTCGGGGACGGGGCCAGAAGCGGTTCACGGATGGGTCGCTGGACCTACCCCGAGAACGAGAACGTCTGCTCCACCAGGGTCTGGCCGTCCCAGGTGAGGCCGGTGAGGGTCACCTCGATGGTGGCCCCGTCGTCGACGATGTCGACCAGCCCGTACTGCCCGCCGCCGGGGAACGCGCCGGCGGAGTACGGCCCGGCCTTGACCTGACCAGGCCGGTCGAGGGCTGCGGCGTGGAGCAGGGGGAAGCCGCCGCCACCGGCAGTCGAGAAGTCGGTGTTGGAGCCGTCGTCCAACGCGACCATGTGGGCGTCTCCCGACAGCATGACCAGGTTGTCCACGCCTGCGGCGACGAGAGCATCGGCGATGAGCCGCCGCTCCTCGGGGAAGCCTCGCCAACCGTCCGCGCCCTCCTCGGGGTCGCCGTTCCAGGGCACCGGGTTCCCCCAGATCACCAGGCCATGGGTGCGCGACGCTTCCACCAGCTCTTCGACCAGCCACTCCAACTGGTCCCGACCCAGCATCGTGGCGCCGGTGCGCTCGGAGCGGGAGTCGGTGAGCACGAACCGGACCCGGCCCACGGTGAACGCGTGATGGATGGCGGCGTCCCCGCTGGCCACCAGGGGGTAGTGGGGCACCATCTCTCGGTAGACGCGACGCACCGCCGAGCGCCCGGGCGCGTCGCCGCCCGAGTCGTTCTCGCCGTAGTCGTGGTCGTCCCACACGTACGCGATCGGCACCCGCCGGTAGAGCGCCGCCTGGGCCGGCTGGGTGAGGAGGCGCTCGAAGGCCGCCCGGTGGTCCTCGGGGTCGGCGGTCGAGATGTTCGCGTAGTGGATGTCGCCCAGGTTGAGGTAGAAGAGCGGGTCCTGGGCGGCGATGGCGTCGAAGACCGCCCCGTTGGATCCGGTGCGAGCACAGGCGCCGACGGCGATCCGGAACGAGGTGGGGCCCGTCGCCGGGGTCCGGAAGCTCCCGTGGCCCCGGCCGTCGTCGGGCTGCCCGTCGACGACGACGCGGAACTCGTACTCGGTGTCGGCCTCCAGTCCGTCGACGCGCAGGCGGTGGGCCGGCTCGCCGGTCCTCGGGGCGACGACCCGCGTCTGCCGGCCTCCGGCCGAGGGCTCCACCACGAGCGACACCTCGGCGGCGCGATCGTCGAGCAGGCCCACGACCACGGTGACCCCCTGGTCGCTCAGGGCCCCCGACCAGACCCACTCGACGAGATCAGCGGGGATCTCGTCGACCTCGCTCGCTGGATGGGTAGGCCCGCGAAACACGTCGTGGATGGCAGCGGCGCCCAGGCCGGTGGCCAACAGGAGTCCCAGGCCCAACCCGAGGGAGGCTGCGCCCCACCGGGGCGGCCGGGACCGCTGCCAGTCCAGCCACAGCAGGGCGCCCGGGAGGGCCACGGCCGTGGTGACGAGGACGAGGGTGGCCGTCGAGAACTCGAGGGCCACGAAGTAGCCGACCAGCACCGCGCCGAACCCGACCATGGCGGCGCCGACGAGCGGCCACCGCAGCGACACCGCGACCGCGAGGGCGACGAAGGCCGCGAACGCGCGCAGGACGACCTCCTCGACGTCTCGTCCGAAGCTGGCGCTGGTTGCCGGGTCGACGTCGGGATGGACCACGGTGCCGATCACCAGCAACAGGACGGCCGCGCCCACCCCCACCAGCCGCGCCACCAAGCGAAGGTGGCGCTCGGTGGACGTCGGGAGCGGGATCACCCCCACATGTTCGCAGGAGCCGACCTCGTATCGACCGAGCGGGACGGCGAGGGTGGCGGGGGCCCGGCACCCTACGCTGCGGCCGATGGCATCGCTCGTCGCCACCTATCGCGTGCAGCTCGGGCCCGATCACGGCTTCGACGCGGCGACAGCCCTGGTCGGTCACCTGGCCGAGCTCGGGGTGTCGCACCTCTACGCCTCACCGGTGACCGAGGCCGTCGAGGGCAGCACCCACGGCTACGACGTCGTCGACCACACCTCGGTCCGGGTCGAGCTCGGCGGCCGAGAAGGCTTGCACCGGCTGGCGAACGAGCTCCAGGGGCGCGGGCTGGGCCTGGTCGTCGACACCGTTCCCAACCACGCCTCGGTGGCTGTTCCCCGGGCCAACCGGCAGTGGTGGGAGATGCTCCAGCACGGCCCGGACCACCCCAGCGCCCGGTTCTTCGACGTGGACTGGGATGCCGGTGGCCGGGTGGTCCTGCCGATCCTGGGTGAGCCCCTCCCCGCGGTGATGGCACGCGGTGGCGTCACCGTCGCCGGCGAGCCGGAGCCACTGCTGGTCGTCGACGGCACCGAGTTGCCGCTGGCTCCCGGGACCGCGGACCTGCCCCTGGAGGAGCTCCTGGCGGCGCAGCACTACCGCCTGGTGCACTGGCGGACCCCGGAACGGAACGTGCGCCGGTTCTTCACCATCGACGACCTGGTCGCGGTGCGGGCCGAGGAGCCCGAGGTGGCTGCAGCCGTCGACGCCATCCCGGCGGCGCTGCGAGACCGCGGGCACCTGGACGGGGTGCGGGTGGACCACGTGGACGGTCTGGCCGACCCCGGCGGATACCTCCACGCCCTGCGCCAGCGCTGTGGCGACGCCTGGATCGTGGTCGAGAAGATCCTCGCTCCCGACGAGCGGGTACCCCGCTCCTGGCCCGTCGACGGGACCACCGGCTACGACTTCGTGCGCATCGTCGACCACCTCTTCGTCGACCGCGCCGGCATGGAGCCGCTCACCGCGCTCTGGACCGAGGTGGCCGGTGACCCTCGGGACTTCGACGAGATCCGCCGGGAGGCCCGGCGAGAGGTGCTGGCCGCCGGGCTGGCGCCGGACCTGGATCGGCTGGCCCGGGTGGCCACCGGCGCCGTCCCGGAGCGCGGCGTGGACGCCTGCCGGGAAGCCCTGCGCGACCTGACCGTGGAGATCGGCCGCTACCGCACATACCTCCCCGAAGACGACGAGGGCTCAGCGGTCATCCGGGCCGCCGCGGTCCGGGCCATGGAGCACGGGAGCGCGGACCCGGTGGACGTCACGGCACTGGTCGACGCCATCGTCGCCCCGACCAGTGGGGCTGCGGAAACGCTGCGGACCCGATGGCAGCAGCTGTGCGCCCCGGTGGTGGCCAAGGGTGACGAGGACCGAGCCTTCTACCGCTACCACCGCCTCGTCGCCCTTTGTGAAGTGGGCGGGGAGCCGGGAGAGTTCGGAATCGACGTGGACGCTTTCCACGACGACATGCTCTGGCGAGCCGCCAACGAACCGCGATCGCTGCTTGCCGGCTCCACCCACGACACCAAGCGGTCAGAGGACGTCCGGGCCCGGCTGCTCGTCCTCAGCGAGGTGCCCGGTGCCTGGGAGAGCCTGGTGGGCGCGGTGCTCGGTGGGCTCGACCCGGAGGTGCATCCGGCCGACGCGTACCTGGCGCTGCAGACGGCGGTGGGCGCCTGGCCCCTGAGCGCCGCCCGCCTGGGGGCGTACTGCATCAAGGCCGCCAGGGAGGCGTCCCAGCGCACCACCTGGACAGACCCCGTTCCCGAATACGAGGACACCCTGCAGCGCCTGGCCCGCTGGTTGAGCGAGGGGGAGGCCGCCGAGCTGATCGGGCGGTTCGCCGAGCTGGTCGCCCCGGCCGGGTGGCGGAACTCCCTCGGCCAGGTCGTGCTCCGCTGCACGGGGCCCGGGGTCCCCGACATCTACCAGGGCTGCGAGACCTGGAACCTCCGCCTGGTCGACCCCGACAACCGGGTCGGCCCGGACTGGGATGACCTCGCTCGCGCCGGGGCTCGGGCCCGCACCACCGACATCGACGCCGCCTGGCCGAGCTCCGCCGCAGCCGGTTCGGGCCCGAACCGGCCTCCCGGAGGGGCGATCAAGACGGCGTTGATGACGCGCCTGCTGGCGCTGCGTCGGTCCCGGCCCGCATCGTTCCTGCCCGCCGCCGGCTACGAGCCCCTGGTGATCTCGGGCCCGGGGTCGGCGCGGGCGCTTGCCTATCGCCGTGGCGACGACGTCGTGGTGGTGGTGGCCCGTCACACCGCCGACCCAGACGCGCGCTGGTCCGGCACCGAGCTCCAACTTCCCGAGGGGTCCTGGCACGATGCCCTGGGGCCACGCCCGCCCCGACCCGGTGGAAATCAGCCGCTCGGTGAGCTGCTCGGACCCCGATCGGCGACGGTGCTGGTCCGGGTCTGAGCCTGCTCGACCACGGCGGCCGACCACGGGGCCAGCTCGCTTCGGTCAGCAGCATCGGTCCGCAGCAGCACGTTCGGGGCGTCGGTGGTCAAGTCCCGGGGCCGGTCGCTGAAGTTCAACAGCACGACCAGCTCAGCGGGGCCGGATCCGTATCGAAGGGTGATGAGCCCGTCGTCGTGGGTCACCGCAGGCCAGCCCGCAACGCCGCGCAGGGCCGGTCGGTCTCGACGAAGCTGGAGGAGCCGGTGGTACAGCTGGTGCAGCTCGGCGTGGAAGCCCTCCTCCTCGCGGAGCTCGGGGCGGAGCACCGCGCTGGCGAAGGTCGACTCGGCTGCCGGATCGGGGATGTCCACGTCCCAGGCGAAGCCGGCGAACTCCTCGCTGCGCCCCCGGCGCACCGCCTCGAGCAGCTCCGGGTCGCTGTGGTCCACGAAGAACGGGAACGGAGCCGGGTCGCCGTACTCCTCGCCCATGAACAGCAGCGGCGTGAACGGCGACAGCAGGACCGCGGCGGCGGCGAGCCGGCGGGGGGACGGGTCGAGGTGGTGCACGAGGCGCCGGCCCTGGGGCCGGTTGCCCACCTGGTCGTGGTTCAGCGCGAACACCACCAGCCGGCGGGGATCGACGCCGGTGGCGGGACGTCCGTGGCGGCGGCCCCGGTGCTCGGAGTGCCCGCCCCGGAGCACGAAGCCGTGCTCGTAGGCCTGGGCCAGGTCGGCCGAGGCCCCCTGGTAGTCCACGTAGTAGCCGGCGGTCTCGCCGGTGAGGGCCACCCGTAGCGAGTGGTGGAAGTCGTCGTTCCAGACGGCGTCACAACCGATGCCTCCCTGGTCGGGAGCTCGGACCAGACGGGGGTCGTTGTCGGCGCTCTCGGCGATCACCAGCACCTCCCGGTCCACTGAGTGGGCCACGTCACGCACCGCGGACACCAGCTCCTCCAGGAAGGGCCGAGCCGTGGGGTCGACGATGGCGTGCACCGCGTCGAGCCTGAGCCCGTCGACCCGGTAGTCGGTCACCCACTGGGTCGCGGATTCGATGAAGTAGCGGCGTACCTCGTCGGAGCCGGCCTCGCTGAAGTTGAGCGCGGCTCCCCAGGGGGTGGCGTACCGGTCGGTGAAGTACGGCCCGAACCGGTGCAAGACCCCGCCTTCGGGCCCGATGTGGTTGTGCACCACGTCGAGGGTGACCCCGATCCCGCGGCGGTGGGCCTCGTCCACCAGCCGGGCCAGGGCCGCAGGGCCCCCGTAGCTGTCCTGCACGGCGAACGGGAACACCCCGTCATAGCCCCAGTTCCGCCGGCCGGGGAAGGCGTTGACGGGCATCAGCTCGATCATGGTGATCCCGACCTCTGCCAGGCGGTCGAGCTGCCCCACGACGCCGTCGAGCGTTCCGCCGCCGGTGAAGGTGCCCACGTGCAGCTCGTAGTAGACGCAGTCCTGCAGGGGCAGACCCCGCCAGCGGTCGCAGGACCACTCGAACCCGGCCGGGTCCACCGCCGCGGAGGGGCCGTGCACCCCCAGGGGCTGGTGACGGCTGGCCGGGTCGGGCAGTGGCCGCTCGCCGTCGAGCCGGAACCAGTACCGGTCGCCCGAGCGCACCCCGGCCACCTCCGCCCGCCAGTAGCCCCGCTCGCCGGGCTCCATCGAGACCTCCCGATCGGCTCCGTCGAGCACGAGTCGGACCTCGTGTGCGAGCGGGGCCCACACCTCGAAGCGGCAGCCGTCGGCCACCAGCGTGGCGCCGAGGCTCACGACTCGTCGGGAGCCAGGACCACCACCGCCAGCGGCGGCACCGTGAGCAGGATGCTGCGGTGGTGGCCGTGGCTGTCGACGGGGTGGGTCCCGAGGGCCTCGCTGTTGGTCACCCCGCTGCCGCCGTAGCGGACGTGGTCGCTGTTGGCGATCTCCACCCACCACCCCTCCACCGGCACCCCCACCCGGTAGTCCTGGTGCACCGACGGTGTGCCGTTGACGACCACGAGCAGGGGCCGGTGCCGCCCCTGGGGGTCCTGGCGCAGGTAGGCGAACACGCTGTGCTGGGCATCGTCACCCACGACCCAGGCGAACCCTGCGGGCTCGCAGTCGCCGGCGTGCAACGCACCCTCGGCGCGGTAGAGCGAGTTGAGCTGGGTCAGCCAGTGCCTGACCCCGGCGTGCAAAGGCGCGTCGTGGAGGGACCAGTCGAGGGTGTCGTCGTGGTGCCATTCGCTGTGCGGCGCCAGCTCGCCCCCCATGAACAGCAGCTTCTTGCCCGGTTGGGTCCACTGGTAGCCGTAGAGCAGCCGGAGGTTGGCGAACTGCTGCCACTCGTCGCCCGGCATCTTGGCCAGCAGGGACCCCTTGCCGTGGACCACCTCGTCGTGGGACAGCGGCAGGGTGTAGTTCTCGGTGAAGGCGTAGATGGCCCGGAAGGTCAGCTCGTCGTGGTGCCACCGGCGGTGGACGGGGTCGCGCGCGAGGTAGCCGAGGGTGTCGTGCATCCACCCCATGTCCCACTTGTAACCGAAGCCCAGGCCGCCGATCGAGGTGGGGCGGCTCACCATCGGCCAGGCGGTGGACTCCTCGGCGAAGGTGGCCACGTCCGGGAAGTCCTCGTACACCGTCTCGTTGAGCTCGCGCAGGAAGGTGATGGCCTCGAGGTTCTCGCGGCCGCCGTACACGTTGGGGATCCATTCTCCAGGCTGGCGGGAGTAGTCGAGGTAGAGCATGGAGGCCACCGCGTCGATCCGCAGCCCGTCGGCGTGGTAGCGGTCGAGCCAGCACGTGGCGCTGGACAGCAGGAACGAGCGCACCTCGTGGCGGCCGTAGTTGAAGATGGCGCTGTTCCAGTCCGGGTGGAACCCCTGGCGGGGATCGGCGTGCTCGTAGAGGTGGGTGCCGTCGAAGACCGCCAGCCCGTGGGGGTCGGTCGGGAAGTGCGACGGCACCCAGTCGAGGATGACCCCGATGCCCCGCTGGTGCAGGCGATCGATCATGGCCATGAGGTCCACGGGGTCGCCGTAGCGGGCTGTGGGCGCGAAGTAGCCGAGGGTCTGGTACCCCCAGCTGCCGTAGAACGGGTGCTCCATGATGGGGAGCAGCTCCACGTGGGTGAAGCCGTGGGCCGACGCATGGTCGGCGAGGGGATCCGCCAGGTCCCGGTAGTTCGCGAACCGCTGACCCTCTGCGAGGTGGCGGCCCCACGAGCCCAGGTGCACCTCGTAGATCGAGACCGGGGCCCGGTGCGAGATCCGGTCGCCGCGACCTCTCATCCACTCCGCATCATCCCATTCGTGCTGCAGGTCGGTGATGCGGGATGCGATCTCGGGGGGCTCGCTGGTGGCCGCAGCCAGGGGGTCGGACCGCTCGGTCACCCGACCGTCGTCGATCGTCAACCGGTAGAGGTAGCGGTGGCCGGGCCCGGCGCCGCTCACCGAGCCGGTCCACAGCCCCGATTCCCCCACCGGCTCCAAGCGGTGGTCACCCTCACCCCAATCATCGAAGTCGCCGGCAACCCGCACTTCGCGAGCGGCGGGTGCCCACACGGTGAACCAGGTGACGTCGCCCCGGGGTTGGGCTCCGAGGCACTCGTAGAGCCGGCGGTGGCGACCCTCGTTGAACAGGTAGACGTCGAGGTCGCTCAGGACCGGATCGGTGGTCGGGTCAGGCACGGGCCACCCGCTCTCGTAGCGCCGCCACCGGCCAGCTGACCCACTGGGGTCGGTTGGCCAGCTCGTAGCGGATCTCGTAGAGCGCCTTCTCGATGGTGACCGCGTCGAGCAGCAAGGTGAAGTCCTCGTCGTCGGGAGGCACCAGCGACTGGCTCTCCAGCGCGGCCCGGTACGACGCGACGAGCCGGCGCTGGGCTTCGTCTCGCCAGCGCAGTACCCAGGCCTCGGCGCCCTCGGCCTCGTGGAGCGACAGCCGCCCGCGCTCGGTCTCGGTGTGAACCGCCACCCGCGCTGCGTAGTCGATGGAGCGGACCAGCCCTGCCAGATCCACCAGCGGGGACCGCCTGATCTTGCGCTCCGAGAGGGGGCGGGCCGGCTCGCCCTCGAAGTCGATGAACACCACGTCGTGACCGGCCCAGAGCACCTGCCCCAGGTGCAGGTCGCCGTGGAGCCGGATGCGCTGCGCATCGAGCTTGCGGGTCCGCAGCCCGTCGAACCCGTCGAACAACCCGTCGCCGGCGTCGAGCACCGCGTCCATGTCCTCGCTGCCGGCGCTCGGGTGGGAGCGGTCCCGGAACCTCCGCAGCTCCCGGCGGGTGGCCCGCCAGCCGGACCGCAGCGTCTGCAGGATGGAGCGCTGGTGGAGCAGCGTGAACGGGAGCGGCGCCAGGTCGCCCTCGCCCACCATGGCCTCGTGGAGCTGCGCGGTGCGTACCCCCAGCAGCTCGATCACCTCGAACGTGGCATCGGCGGGATCCCAGTCGGCTCCGTCACCCGTCGGGTCGAGCTGGTCGAGGAGCCGGGTGAGCTGGTCGGTCATCCACTGCCACAGGTCTCCGTCGTTGGGTACCGCATCGTGGACGACCAGCGTCGTCATGGCCGCACCCGAGGACGGCTCGTAGTCGAGCGACGCCACCACGTCGGGCACGTGCTCGTAGCCGTTCCCCCGCAGGTGGCGGAGGACCTCGATGTCGGGATGGCCCCCCGGCTCCAACCGGCGGACCAGCTTGGCGATCACCTGGTGCCCCACCATCACCGACGAGTTGGACTGCTCGACCCCCAACAGGTGCACGTCGTGGGGATCCTCGACCAGCGGCGCCAGACCGGAGCGGGCCGGCCGACCCAGCAGGCGCCCTTGCCGGCCCCGGGCCCGGCGCCTGGTGAGGCTGGTCCCCACGACCATGGCCGCAGCGGGCTCGTACACCATGGCGTCGATCAGCAGGCCGCCGCTCTCCCGGCGGGCGATCACGCCGCCGGGGCGCAGGGTCTCGAGGTACCCCGCCGCGCCGGCGACCCGAGCCACGGGAACGGCGTAGAGGTGATCATCGCCCTCGGTGAAGGCCACCGATACGAGCAACAGCGCCACGTCGAGATCGTCGTCGCTCCCGAGGGGGACGGCGTCGTCGACCACGATCTCCCGCACGATCCGCCCTTTGCCGCCGAACCACCGCTGGCTCACCAGCCACCGGCGCATGGCACCGGCCAGCGGCCGTGACCGGCGCCGATCCAGGGCTTGCCAGTCCAGGTCGGCGAGCACCGGCCACTCGTCGCCGTCGGTGTCCAGCGGGGCCGGGGCCTCGAGCGAGAACCAGAAGAACCCGTAGGGCCCCATCGTCAGGTGGTACGGGAGCTCCCCGATGGGCGAGAAGCGGGTCTGGCCGAAGACCTCGACGGGCACGTGGGTGACCCAGGAACGCAGGTCGAGCTCCAGGTGCTGGGCCAGGCGTGACAGGTTGGCCACGACCAGGACCGGGGACTCGCCCTCGACGGTGCGCACGAAGGCCAGCACGTGGGGGTTGTCGGGCTCGAGGAACTCGATGTCCCCGCGGGACAGCACCGGATGCCGGCGCCGGAGGGCGATCATCTGCTTCATCCACCGCAGCAGCGAGGTCCGGTTGGCGTTCTGGGCCTCCACGTTGACGTTCTCGTAGTGGAAGCCGGGTTCGGTGATGAGCGGCAGGTAGAGCCGGTGGGGGTTGGCCCGGGAGAACCCGGCGTTGCGATCGGGGGACCACTGCATCGGGGTCCGCACCCCGTCCCGGTCGCCGAGATAGACGTTGTCCCCCATGCCGATCTCGTCGCCGTAGTAGAGCACCGGGGTGCCCGGCAACGAGAACAGCAGGGCGTTGAGCAGCTCGATCCGGCGCCGGTCGTTCTCCACCAGCGGCGCCAGGCGGCGGCGGATGCCCAGGTTGATGCGCATCTGGGGGTCGTGGGCGTAGGCCCGCACCATGTAGTCGCGCTCCTCGTCGGTGACCATCTCGAGGGTCAGCTCGTCGTGGTTGCGCAAGAAGGTGGC
>JBFINV010000046.1:0-11788 GCA_041611015.1 Acidimicrobiales bacterium
CCCCGCTTCCCAAATCTGTGCCCCGAAACGCAGTTTTCTCCGCCTCACGCCACAGATTTCGCCTCGACGGGCGGCACCGCTTCCCCCAAATCTGTGCCCGGAAACGCGGTCTTGTCCGCCTCACGCCACAGATTTCGCCTCGACGGGCGGCACCGCTTCCCCAAAATCTGTGCCCGGAAACGCGGTCTTGTCCGCCTCACGCCACAGATTTGGCCTCGACGGCGGCGCGGACGGCGTGCACCACACCGACCCGCTCGGTGAAATCGCGCCAGGTGAACACCAGGAGCTGCCAACCGGCGAGGGTGAGCGCGTTCCAGCGGGCCCGATCGGTCTGGAATGACTCCCGGTTCAAATGCCAGGTGACGCTGTCGAGCTCGATGGCGATGCCCAAACCGGGGTACGCCAGGTCGACCTGAGCGATCAAGGCGCCGGTCGGGTCGAGCACCCGGTACTCGTAGCGCGGGGTTGCCAGGCCGGCATCCTCCAGCAAACGCCCGACCATCCGGCTCCAGCGGCTGAGAGGCACCCCGCCGTCGGGCTGACGGCGCGCCAGCGCCGCTCGCAGCCTGCCGCAGCCGTCACGGCCCTTTCGGGCATGGCGGATGAGCAGCTCGACGAGATCGGCGAACTCGATCCCTCGAACCCGCAGCACGGCATCGATGGTGGCGTCCAGGCGGTCGGCGCCGACGACCGCGGCCACATCGATGAGCGTGCGCAGCAGGTTGGTGCAAGGGATGCCGTCGATCTCGCAGTGCTGATCGGCGTACCACTGGGTCGACTGGTGCAACGTGCCGCTGATCGGCTGCCAGGACCCGACCGGGACGGTCACCTCCACGATGCCGGGCCAGTAGTCCTCGACGCCGTGGAGCACGGCGGCGGACCGGTGGCTCGCCACCCCGCCGGTAGCCAGGCAGGCGGCCAGCAGCCGACTCCGCCACGTCTGTGGGGAGGCCGCCGGGGCGTACACGTGGCGTTCGACCTCGACCCACGCTCCCCGCTCGAGCCGGGACCGTATGCGCCAGCTCGACATGCCCGCCGCTCTGGCCTGACCCTGCGAGACCAGCCCGTGCTGTCGCCGCATCACCGACTCGACGTCACTGTCGTGCATCTGTTCCTCCGCCGCCGCTCGTCGACCTGGGAGGAAGTGCGCGCTCAGCCTGCCGGCAGGCGCGTCCAGATCCACCTCCTCGCGAAATCTGTGCCGGAAAGCGCGGAAAACTGCGCTCTGAGCCACAAATTTGGGACGCGGTCAGGTCGACGGCGAGAGGGCCTAGGAGAGGGTGCGTTCGAGGCGGTCGAGGGTCTTCATGGCGTCGAGGCACTGGGTCACCGACGCGTTGGGTTCGCGGCCCTCGTCGATCGCCGAGAAGAACTCCCGGTCCTGGAGCTCGATGCCGTCGGTCGACACGGCCACCCCCGACACGTCGATCACGTTGTCGTAGCCGTCGACGAGGTCGTCGTAGCGAGCGATGTAGGTGCCGTTGTCGCAGATGTAGCGGAAGAACGTCCCCAGGGGCCCGTCGTTGTTGAACGACAGCGCCAACGAGCAGACCGCACCCGAGGGCGTGGTCATGCCGATCGACATGTCCATGGCGATGCCGAGCTCGGGGTGGGGCGGGCCCTGGAGCGCCGACACCCGGTCGGCGACCTCGCCGGTCTGGTACTGGAACAGGTCCACGGTGTGGCAGGCGTGGTGCCAGAGCAGGTGATCGGTCCAGCTGCGGGGCTTGCCCAGCGCGTTCTTGTTCTCACGCCGGAAGAAGAACGTCTCCACCACCAGGTGCTGGAGCGTCAGCTCCCCCGACCGGATCCGCTGGTGCACCCACTGGTGTGAGGGGTTGAACCGGCGGGTGTGGCACACCATCGCGGTGCGCCCCGACGCCTCCGCCACCTCCACCAGGCGCTCGCTGTCGGCCAGGTTGTCGGCCATCGGGATCTCGACGAGCACGTGCTTGGCGGCCTCGAGGACCTGGATGGCCTGGGCGGCGTGCAGCTGCGTGGGCGTGGCCAGCACCACGGCATCCACGCCGGGGCGGGCCAGGCTCTCGGCGAGGTCCAGGGTCCAGTGTTCGATGCCGTGCTCGGTCGCCAACTCCTCGGTGTCGCCGGCGTCCCCGCCCACGAGCGACACCACCGTCACCCCGTCGATCCGGTCGATCCCCGCCAGGTGCTTGCGGGCGATCGCACCCTCGCCGGCCATCACGATCTTCATCGGCACCTCACCTCGGTTCGCCGCCGGGACCTCCGGCGCCGGTTGGAGACAGTATTGTCGACAATCGGGGCGCCGACCGGAGCGACGGGAGCGCATGGCACCGACAGCAGAGACCGTGACCGATGCGCTGCGCCGAGACATCCTCGGCGGCACCCTGGCCCCGGGCGATCGGCTGGTCGAGCTCCAGCTCACCGACCGCTACCGCTGTGGCCGGGCCGCGGTCCGGGCCGCCTTCGTGGCCCTCGAAGCCGAGGGCCTCGTGACCCGCGAGGCCAACCGGGGCGCGACGGTGCGCCGCATCTCGGTGGCCGAGGCCATCGAGATCACCGAGGCCCGGGCCGCCCTCGAGAGCCTCATCGCCGCGCACGCCGCCCGCAACGCCTCCGACGCCGAGCGGGCCGAGCTCACCGCCATCATCGGACAGATGGAAGCGGCGGTCGCGACCGACGACAGCGACGAGTACGCCGAGCTCAACCGGGCCTTCCACCGCCGACTACGCGAGATCAGCGGCCACGGGGTCACCGCAGAACTGGTCGACAAGCTCCGCAACCGAGCCGCCCACCACCAGTACCGGCTGGCGCTCATGCCCGGCCGGGCCCCGGTCTCGCTGGGCCAGCACGCGGCCATCGCCGCAGCAGTGGCGGCGGGCGACGAGGACGCTGCGGCCGCGGCCATGCAGACCCACCTGCGCTCGGTCGCCGACGTCCTGCGCCAGTGGGGCGACGCCCTCGCTGGCTGAGCCGGACCGGTCAGGGCAGCTCGGGGGCCCCGTCCCGGAGGACGGCCAGGAGGCCGTCGATGGTGGCCCGGGTCATGACGGCAGCCACGTCGAGCTCGCCGAGCAGGGCGGCCGCGGCCTCCATCTCCGCCAGCCGGCGCGAGGCGTGACGCTCGGTGCCCTCGACCAGGCGTCGCAGGAACGCGGCGTCGGCCTCGGTGAGCTGCTCGGCCACGTTGGACCAGGTCTCCGCAGCCAGACCGGCCTGGTGGGCGGCCCGCATGGACTCGACGAGGACTGCGGCCAGTCCCTTCATGACCACGCTGCGGAGCAGCTTGCGGGTGGCGGCGGCCCCCGGCTCGACGCCGACGGGCTCGATCGGCATCCCGTAGCGAGCCATCACCGCCACCAGGTCGGCGGCGGCGGGGCCCGCGGCCAGCGCCGGGGTCCGGATGCCGTTGCCGGGAACGGTGCTCATCAGGGCCACGTCCACGAACCCGAAGCCCCGCTGGGCTGCAGTTGCGGCCAGGTCCCGCTTGAGCTGGGGCGCAGCGGTGGCCAGGTCGGCGTAGACCGCCGACGAGGGTATGGCGTCGAGGGCCTGGGCGAGCGCGGTCGGCGCATCAGCAGCGGCGGTGAGTGCGAGGACCACCTCGGCGTCTCGCACCGCGTCGACCGGGTCGTCGACCCGCACCACGCCGGCGGGGGTCGGCACGGCGGCTGGGTCGAAGCCGCGCACGTCGGCACCCACCGCTGCCAGATCCCGGCTGATCTCCGATCCGGCCTCGCCCAACCCGAAGACCGCGAAGCGGGTCACCCCTCCTCCAGGGGCTCCACCCATTCCACGCCCATCGCGGCCAGCTGGTCCCGTAGCCCGTAGAAGTCCAGGCCGAGCTCGCCGGCATCGAGACGGGCCCGGGTGGCGGCCTCCCTCTCCAGCCGGGCCCGGGCCTGGTCGAGGGCCCAGGTGGCCTCGGTCCGAGCGACCACCACCACCCCGTCGTCGTCGGCGCAGACCACGTCGCCCGGCTGGACCACCTGCTCACCCAGCCGGACCGGCACGTTCACCGAGCCGGGCGTGTTCTTCACGGTGCCCTGGCACGACACGTACTGGGACCACACAGGGAACCCCATCTCGCGCAGCTCGGCGGTGTCCCGGACGCCCGCGTCGGTGACCAGGCCCCGCACCCCCCGGTGGCGCAGCGACGTGGCGAGCAGCTCCCCGAAGCCGCCGTGGGTGGACGGCGCGGTGTGGGCCACGACCAACACGTCGCCCGCCCGGCACTGTTCGACCGCGGCGTGAATCATCACGTTGTCGCCGGGGTGGCAGAGGGCGGTGACCGCGGTGCCGGCGATCCGGGCCCCCCGCTGGATGGGCGTGATGTGCGGGCCGACGAAGCCCCGCCGCCCGATGGCCTCGTGCACGGTGGCCGTGCCCATCGAGGACAGCTGGTCGACGCTGTCGAGCGGGGCCCGCTCGATGGCTGTGACCACGACGTGGCGGGGGCCGTGGGCGTTGGTCATGTGGTCGCTCCGAGCCGGGGGTACACCCGGCGGACATTGTGCTCGTAGATCCGGGCCCGCTGGTCATCGGTCAGGTCGGTGCCCTCCACGTATATCCGCGTGTCGTCGTAGTAGTTGCCGGTGTCGGGGTCGACCCCCCGAACCGCGCCCACCATCTCGGATGCGAAGAGGATGTTGTCCACCGGCACCACCGCGGCGAGCAGATCGATGCCGGGCTGGTGGTAGACGCAGGTGTCGAACCAGATGTGGTCGAGCAGGCCCTCGAAGTCCCACCCCTTGTCCTGGGCCATGCCCCGGAAGCGGCCCCAGTGGTACGGGACCGCCCCGCCGCCGTGGGGGATCACCCAGCGCAGCCCGGGGAAGTCCGCCATGAACCCCGAGGTGAGCGCCTGCACGAAGGCGGTGGTGTCGGCGCCGAGGTAGTGCGAGCCGGTGGTGAAGAAGTGCTCGTTGCACGACGTGGACACGTGGATCATGGCGGGCACGTCGAGCTCGCAGAGCTTCTCCCACAGCGGCCACCAGTAGCGGTCCCACAGCGGCGGCCCGGTCCAGAAGCCGCCGGTGGGGTCGGGGTTGACGTTGCAGCCGACGAAGCCCATCTCGGTGACGCAGCGCTCGAGCTCGGTCACCGACGAGTCCACCGCCGCTCCCGGCGACTGGGGCAGCTGGCAGACCGGTGCGAAGTTCTGCGGGTAGAGGTCGCACACCCGGCGGACCAGCTCGTTCTGGTGCTCGGTCCAGAAGCGGGACGTGTGCTCGTTGCCCACGTGGTGGCCCATCCAGCTGGCCCGCGGGGAGAACAGGGTCAGGTCGGTGCCCCGCTCACGCTGGAACTTCAGCTGGGCTCCCTCCAGGCTCTCGCGGATGGCGTCGTCGCTGACGTCGATGACGCCCTTGCCGCCGACGTGCTGCGGATCGGCCTCGACCGCGGCGATCTGGGCCTCCCGCCACGCCCCCACCGGTGGCGGGGTCGTGGTGTAGTGCCCGTGGCAGTCGATGATCACCTCGGCCTCCGCACAGATTGTCGACAATCTTGTGCACAGTCTGACATACTGGCGCCGATCGCCGCAGCACGGGGGGCCGGCCATGCGCACCAACGTCGTCATCGTCGGCGCCGGTCCGGCCGGGTCCCTGCTGTCCCAGATCCTGTATCGAGCCGGCATCGACCACGTGGTGCTCGAACGCCAGACCCGGGACCACGTCCTGGGCCGCATCCGGGCTGGCATCCTCGAGTGGAGCTCGGTCGAGGTGTTGCGGGCCGCGGGCGTGGGGGAGCGGATGGACGCCGAGGGCGCCCCCCATGACCTGATCAACCTGGCGTGGGGCGGCGCGCACGTGCTCCCGGTCCAGCTGGCTCGGCTGAGCGGCCGCCAGATGATGGCCTACGGCCAGACCGAGCTGCAGCACGACCTCTACGACGCCGCCGACGCGAACGGCACCACGCCGCTGTTCGAAGCCGTCGACGTCGAGCTGCACGACATCACCACCGATTCGCCCTGGGTGACGTTCCGCCACAACGGCGCGGCCGAGCGCATCGATGCTCACCACATCGCCGGCTGTGACGGCTTCCACGGAGTCAGCCGGGCCAGCATCCCGGGCCACGAGCGGCGCGAGTACGAGCGCGAGTACCCGTTCGGGTGGCTGGGAATCCTCTCGGAGACCCCACCGCTCCCCCACCTGGTCTACACCAACCACGAGCGGGGCTTCGGGCTGTGCAGCACCCGCAACCCGATGCTCAGCCGCTACTACGTGCAGTGTCCGATCGAGGATCGCCTCGGGGACTGGCCAGACGACCGGTTCTGGTCCGAGCTCACCGCCCGGCTGCCCCCCGAGATCGCCGACCAGATCGTCACCGGGCCCAGCATCGAGAAGTCGATCGCGCCGCTGCGCAGCTTCGTGGCCGAGCCCATGCGCTACGGCAACCTTTACCTCGTGGGCGATGCCGCCCACATCGTTCCCCCGACGGGCGCGAAGGGCCTCAACCTCGCCATCTCCGACGTCCACCTGCTCGCCGAGGCCCTCCTGTCCCACTACCGCGACGGCGACAGCGCCGGGCTGGACGGGTACTCGGCTCGAGCGCTGGAGCGGGTCTGGGGGGCGGTGCGCTTCAGCTGGTGGCTGACCACGCTCATGCACCGGTTCCCTCACATGACCGACTTCGACCAGCGGCTCCAGGAGCGCGAGCTGCACTACCTCGCGAGCTCCACCGCGGCCCGGACCGCGCTGGCCGAGCAGTACGTTGGCATCCCGTTCCGAGATGCCGCCCCCGGCCAGGAGTGAGAAATGGGGCTCGACAAGCCGTACCTCGACATCCCCGGCACCATCATCTTCGACGCCGACCAGGCCCGGGCCGGCTACTGGCTGAACCAGTTCTGCATGTCACTCATGAGCCCGGAGAACCGCGAGCGGTTCAAGGCCGACGAGCGGGCCTACCTCGACGAGTGGCCGATGACCGAGGAGCAGAAGGAGGGTGTCCTCGACCGGGACTTCAACCGGCTCATCGCCCTTGGGGGCAACATCTACTTCCTGGCCAAGATCGGGGCCACCGACGGCCTGACGTACGTGGAGATCGTCAGCTCGATGACCGAGAACGACCCGGCGGCCCATGCGGCCATGATGATCGCCGGCGGCCGGTCGCCCGAGGGCAACCGCCACCTCCACGAGTGGGAGCAGCGACGATGAGCGCCCGGATCACCGCCAGCATCTACTCGTCCCACGTCCCCGCAATCGGCGTCGCCATGGACCTGGGCAAGACCGACCAGCCGTACTGGCGCCCGCTCTTCGACGGCTACGAAGCGGCCCGGGCATGGATGCAGGACAACACCCCGGACGTGGTGGTCCTGGTGTACAACGACCACGCCAACGCCTTCAGCCTCCAGATGATCCCCACCTTCGCCCTGGGCATGGCCGCCAGCTACCCACCCGCGGACGAGGGCTGGGGACCACGGCCGGTGCCCGAGGTGGAGGGCCACCCCATCCTGGCGGCCCACCTGGCCCAGTCGATCATCCAGCAGGACTTCGATCTGACCCTCGTCAACGAGATGGCCGTCGACCACGGCCTCACGGTGCCCCTGTCGATCATGTTCGGCCAACCGGAGCGCTGGCCCTGCGCGGTGGTCCCGCTGGCGGTCAACGTGGTCCAGTACCCGGTCCCGTCGGGCCGGCGCTGCCTGCAGCTGGGGCGGGCCATCCGCCGCGCCGTGCTGTCCTTCGACGAGGACCTCGACGTGCAGATCTGGGGCACCGGCGGCATGAGCCACCAGCTCCAGGGTCCCCGAGCCGGTCTCATCAACGCCGAGTGGGACAACGCCTTCATGGAGCGCCTGATCGACGATCCGGTCGGGCTCGCCGAGATCCCCCACGTGGAGTACGTCCGCGAGGCCGGGTCGGAGGGCATCGAGCTGGTGATGTGGCTCATCGCCCGGGGGGCCATGGCCGATCTCGACGGCGGCCCGCCGCCCCGTGAGGTGCACCGGCTCTACCACGTCCCGGCCAGCAACACCGCGGTGGGCCAGCTCGTCCTCGAGGAGCAGCGCACGTAGGCAGGCCCGCCGCTCGGCGCCATGGCTGGGCCTCCGCGGTCACAACTGGCACCTCGGACACGTCCAAAGAAGGGACCGACGAGAGGAGCCGACATCATGCGCACCGACACCCAGACCATCACCCTGCCAGCACCGCCCGCTGAGGTCATCGACTTCGTGGCCGATCCCGAGAACCTGCCACGATGGGCCATCGGCTTCGCGCAGAAGATCCGCCAACAGGACGGTGAGTGGGTGGTGACCACGCCCCAGGGCGAGGTCGCGGTGCGGATCGAGACCGATCGCAGCCGGGGCACCGTGGACTACGTGATGAGCCCGGCCCCCGGCGTGGAGCTGACCGCCTACTCCCGGGTGCTGCCAAACGGCGACGGCGCCGAGCTGGTCTTCACCCAGCTCCAGGCCCCCGACATGCCTGACCAGGTCTTCGAGGGCCAGATCGAGGCCCTGCACCACGAGCTCGGGATACTCGCGAACCTGCTCGCGGTCCACTGCCCCACCGGATGAGCAACCCCGCACCCGGCTCCCCCGAACAGCTCGTCGCAGCGGCCACCGCCGGCGAGGCCGCCGCGGTCGAAACCCTGCTCGAGCTGGTCCGCGACGACGTCTACGGCCTGTCCCTGCGGATGCTGTGGGATCCCGACGACGCCGAGGACGCCACCCAGGAGATCCTGGTGAAGGTGCTGACCCGCCTCGACACCTACCGGGGCGAGGCCGCGGTCCGCACCTGGGTGCACCGGATCGCGGTCAACCACCTCCTGGACCGCCGGCGCAGCGGTCTCGAGCGCCAGCAACCGAGCTTCGAGGCCTTCGCCGAGGACCTGGCCACCGGCCTGGCCGATCCCAACCCCGCCCTGGCGCCCGACGCCGAGCTGCTGGCCGAGGAGGTCAAGCTGGGTTGCACCCTGGCCATGCTGAGCTGTCTGGACCGAGACCTGCGGGTGGCATGGATCCTGGGCGAGGTCTTCGAGCTGTCGAGCCAGGACGGGGCCTGGGTCTGTGACATCACCCCGGCCGCCTATCGCAAACGGCTCTCCCGAGCCCGCCAGCGGCTTCGCGGCTTCGTGGAGGGAAACTGCGGGCTCGTGGACCCTGCCAACAGCTGCCGCTGCCGGCGGCGCATCCACGCCGCGGTCCGCAGCGGGCGGGTCCGCCCCGATGCCCTGCGTTTCGCCGACCCCGACGACCTCACCCTGCGTCGAGCCACCGCCGAGATGGAGCAGCTCCACACCGCCGCGTCACTGCTCAGGGACCATCCGGACTACCGGGCCCCCGAGGAGATCGCAGTGCGGGTGCGCGGCCTGGTCGAGCGCGGGCTGCAGGTCGTAGAGGACGAGCCATCAGCCGCCCGGCAGAAGGGCCGGCCCTGGACTCGACCGCGTCCTGAGCAGTGATGACGGTGCAGGACCGTCCCAGAGGAGGCACCAGTAGGGGCTTCGTCCCCTAGGCGCCGACGGCCCGGCGTCCGATGCTGGCCCCATCGAGTGAAGGAGCCAGCGCAGAGGTGTTCGACGGCTACTGGCGAGAGGCGGTGGAGCGGTCGATCGACCCTGTGGGCGCCCGCTTGCACAGAGCAGGCCTCACGGCGAACGTCCTGACGACGACCGGTGTGCTCGCGGCCGCCGCGACCGCGGCCGTGATCGCCTCCGGCGAGTTGCGCATCGGGTTCGTGCTGCTGCTCGTGGCCGCGGTCCCCGACCTGCTCGACGGGCCCGTCGCCAAGGCGGCCGGCCCCACCTCCCGACGCGGGGCCTTCTTCGACTCGACCGCCGACCGGGTGACCGACAGCCTCGTGGTCGGCGGCGTCATCTGGCACTTCATCGCGACGGATCGCGGGCTTCTGACCATGGTCCCCGTCGGGATCCTGGCCGCTTCGTGGCTCGTGAGCTACCAGCGGGCGAAGGCGGAGTCGCTCGGCTTCGTTGCCAAGGGCGGCATCATGGAACGAGCCGAGCGCATCATCTTCTTGTCAGTGGGGCTGGCGTTCCCGGGCCTGTTGGTACCGGTGCTCTGGTTGATGCTGACGCTCACCGTCGTGACCGCGATCCAGCGCTTCCAGAAGGTCTGGCGGCAGGCAACAGAGGAGCAGCATCTCGCGTCGGGGGCCTGCTGACGCTTCGGCGCAGCCGCAGCAGGGCCGGCCAGGCCACACCCCGCGGGTCCTTCGCCCCTGGTTCGTGGCGGCGATCGGTACTAAGTGTGAAGCATCCGTCGCGTGCTCCTACTCCTCCTCAGCCAAACCGTCCTCGTCACGCTGGCCGCGCTCGCGTACTTCGGGGTTCGGGGGCTCACGGAGGGCAGCGTCGAGACAGCCGCTCAAAACGCCCACCGGGTGCTCCGGCTGGAGGAGTGGCTGGCGATCGACTGGGAGCTCGGGCTCCAGGAGCTGGTCGACAACCGCCAGCTCTCCATAGACATCGTCAACTGGATCTACATCTGGGGCCACTGGCCGGTCGTGATCGGGACGCTCCTGTGGTTGGTGTTCACCAACCGAGACGAGTACTACGAGCTGCGGAACGCGATGTTCATCTCCGGCGCGATCGGCCTCGTCATCTTCGCCTCGTTCCCCGTGACCCCTCCGAGGCTGTACGGCCCCGAGTATGCCGACACCGTCACGCAGCACTCGGAGGCGTACCGACTGCTCCAACCGCCGCGACTGGTCAACAAGTACGCCGCGGTGCCGAGCCTCCACTTCGGCTGGAACCTGCTGGTGGCGCTGACCTGGCGTCGACTGCACCCCAACCCGTGGCTGACCACGGCTGCTGTGGTGATGCCCGCCTCGATGGCGGTCGCAGTCGTGGCCACCGCGAACCACTGGACGTTCGATGTCGCCACCGGCACGGCTGTCGCGTTGGCCGGTCTCTTCCTGGAGCGTCGCCGGCGCGCGTGGGTCGACGGGCGCCGTTCCGGAGAGGCCCAGCGCCACCAGAGTCAGCTCCAGAGCAGCGCTCCGGGCGCTCAGCTGGCTCGCCCCGTCCAGCCGGATCGGTCCCCGGAGGCGACGCCCGAAGGACAGGTCGCCCGAGGCGGCTCTAGGGTGCCGGCATGTCCGGCGCGGGCAGTCACGGCGTGGTCGAATCCCTGGCGCGGCTGGCCGCGGTGGTGGCCCAGCATCTGCGCTCGGCACCGCTGACGCTCCCGGCCGACCGGGATCTCGCGGACCGCTTCGCCGGTCTGCTCGACGAGGTCGGCGAGGAACGGGCGTGGACGGTTCAGCAGGGCTCACCGCGGGTGGTGCGAGCACTCGCCCACATCCCGGCGGTGCTCGACGGAGCCGACGGGCTGGGCCAGTGGCCGCTGCTCGATGCCGCGGCGAGCGCGGTGGGCGCGGTGCGCTGGTCGGAGTTCTACGCCGAGGACGAGTGGAGTCGGCCGTTCCTGCACGCCTTCGCCAACGGCGAGGGGATCGGCCCCGACGGGCGGATCCGCCACGACGGGGTGATCCTCGGCCTCTTCCTGCTCGGCCCCGACGCCCTGTATCCGCCCCACGCCCACCCCGCCGAAGAGTTCTACGTGCCGGTGGCTGGCCCCGTCGAGTTCGAGGTCGGCGCCGGGGCCGGCTACCGGTCGATCCCGCCGGGCGACGTGGTACTGCACCACTCCAACGTCAGCCACTCGATCCGCACCGGCCCCGAGCCCAGCCTGTCGGTGTTCGGCTGGGCCGGCGACATCGCCGCCCCCAGCTGGTATCGCGCCGACATGGCCGACGAGACCCAGCCCGTCAGCCACCCCACGATCCTGAAGGACTGAGCCGGGCCTGCGCCGACGGGCCGGTCGCGGGACCAACGTCCCTTACCA
>JBFINV010000047.1:0-11631 GCA_041611015.1 Acidimicrobiales bacterium
CTCGTCGAGCTCGTGCAGCGGCGCACCGGGGACCCCACCGTCGGGAGCGGGGACCTCCAGCGGCTCGACGTCCACTGGGTCCAGCACGTGGCCTCCTCGGCTGCCGGTGTGCTGGGAGCGCCGTTCCCGGCCACGCACCAGGAGCACGCCCTGCGGGGGCTGGTCGACGCCCTCGACCGCGCCGATCGCCTGGACCACCAGACCCTCGCCGGCGTCGCCGGCACCGGTGACCCCGTGGTTGCCGGAGCCGCCCTGCAGAGCGGTCGGGACAGCGCTGCCTTCACCCGCTTCGACGGCAACCTGGCGGGCTGCGAGGTGGTCGACCCCACCCGGAGCGACCAGCCCGTGTCTGCCACCGCCCTGGAGACATGGGCCCGCTGCCCCTACCGGTACTTCGTGCGCTACCTGCTGGGGGTCGAGCCGTTGGACACCCCCGAGTTGCGGCACCGGATAGACGCGCTGTCCCGGGGCCGGTTGGTTCACCGCGTCCTCGAGCGCTTCGTCGCCGAAGCCACCGAGCCCGACGGGAACCCGCACGTGCGGGGCTGGTCCGCTGAGGATCGGCGGCGTCTCCAGGAGATCGCCACCGAGGAGTTCGCGGCGGTGGCCGCCCGGGGGCTCACCGGCGAGCTGGTCTACTGGCGGCGAGACCAGGTGCTGTTGCGGCGCGAGCTGGCCCGATTCGTCGAGCTCGATCACGACCGCCGCATCGAGGAACGCCTCCGGCCGCTGGCCACCGAGCGGGACTTCGGGTTCGCGACCGAGCCGGCCACCGTTGCCCTCGGTGACGGCCGCAGCATCCGGGTCCGGGGTTCGATCGACCTGATCGACGAGGCCGAGGACGGCCGCCTGGTGGTCACCGATTACAAGACGGGCTCGCTGCCCAGGCTGTCCGAGGACGCCCCGCACGATGGCGGCACCAGGCTGCAGCTCGTGATCTACGCCCTGGCGGCGCGTCAGGTCCTGGGTCGCCCGGATGCCCCGGTGGAGAGCCAGTACTGGCAGGTGCGCAAGCAGTTCGATCGGCGCGGCTATCTGGTGACCGCGCCGGTCGAGGCCGAGGTGCTCCGGGTGGTGCGCCTCATCGTGGACAACATCATTGCCGGGGTCTTTCCTCAGCACCCGGAGGAGAGCACCCGGCTCGGCCACGTGAGCTGCCCCTACTGTGACCCCGATGCCCTCGGGGTGGGCGAGGCCCGCCGCCGGCTGCGCCGGAAGGCGGGCGCCCCCGAGCTGACCGAGTACCTCCTGCTGGCCGAGCCGGCGCTGGTGCCTCAGGCGCACCTACCGAACCTCGACGGCGGAGGCGAGCAATGAGCGAGCAGCTGCAGCTCATCCCTCCGGCCGACGACGACCCGCCGGATCAGACGGCCCGGGACCGCATTCGTGACGAGGTGGACCTCACCCTGTTCGTGGAGGCCGGCGCCGGGTCGGGCAAGACCAGCGAGCTCGTGGAGCGGATCATGTCGCTGATCCGGGACGGTATGGAGCTCCAGCACATCGCCGCCATCACGTTCACCGAGAAGGCCGCCGCCGAACTGCGCCAGCGGGTGCGGGAGCGTCTGCTGAAGGTGCTCGCCGCCGATCCCGGCGACCCGATCCGGGTGGCGCTGCACCAGCTGGACTCGTCGGCCATCGGCACCCTGCACTCGTTCGCCCAACGAATCCTGTTCGAGCACCCCATCGAGGCCGGGCTCCCCCCAGGAGTCGAGGTCCTCGACGAGCTGGCGTCCCAGGTCCACTTCCAGGAGCGCTGGGAGGACCAGGTGCCCTTGCTGCTGGGCCGGGAGGACCTCACCTCGGCGCTGCTGGTGGCCGACGTGGCCGGGATCGGAATCTCCGAGCTGCGCAGCCTGGCGCAGCAGTTCGAGGACAACTGGGACCTCTTGCGGCGCCGGCTTCCGGCCGCGGTCGATCCTCCGACCGTGGACGTCGACGACGTGGTGGCCCGGCTGCGTGCCATCGCCACGGCCGCACGGGAGGCCTTGAACCCCGACGACCACATGGTCCGCCTCCTGGAGGACGTCGCCCTCTACGCCGACGAGCTCGAGGCGGCCGCGCAGCAACGAGGAGACGCCGTCGACCGCTTGGTCGACGTGGCCGAGGTGCTCGCACGCTCCGAGCCTGCCTTCGGTACCAAGGACGGCCAGCCCCACAAGCAGAAGGGCGCCAGGAGCAAGTGGCCCGACGGCCGACTGGATCAGGTGAGGGCCGAGCTCTGGGAGGTCGGCCGGATCCGTGACAGCTGCCGAGACCACCTCACCTGCGCAGCCATCGAGCAGCTGGCCGTGGCCGTCGGTGAGCTCGTGCTGGCCTCCGCGGATGAGCGCCGCCGTGAAGGGCGGCTCCGGTTCCACGACCTGCTGGTGCTGGCCCGGGACATGCTGCGCGATCCGGAGACCGGACCCGGCGTGCGAGCCAGCCTGCGAGACCGTTACCGGCGGCTGCTCATCGACGAGTTCCAGGACACCGACCCCATCCAGGTGGACCTGGCTGCGCTCATCGCCTGCCCGCAGGACCACCCTGAACCCGACGGCGACGACCGAGGCGACTGGACCGACATCCCCACGGAGCCGGGTCGCCTGTTCTTCGTCGGTGACCCCAAGCAATCCATCTACCGCTTCCGCCGCGCCGACATCGCCACCTACCTCCGGGCCCAGAAGCGCTTCGGCGACACCGGACCGGTCCGCCTCACCACCAACTTCCGCTCGAGCGCCCCGGTGATCGACTGGGTCAACCGGGTGTTCTCGGAGGTCATCGTGGCCGCCGAGGAGAGCCAGCCCGGTTACACCCCGCTGCGGGCAGTGCGCCCGGCGCCGCGCCAGGGCCCAGGGGTCATGGTGCTGGGCCACCAGCCCCACGAGGACACCCTCGACGCCGCGCAGCTCCGGGCCAGGGAAGCCAGCGAGGTCGCAGCTGCGGTGGCCCAGGCAGTCACCGACCCGTGGACCGTGTCCGATCCGGTGGACGGCCACGAGCGAGCGGCGCGATTGGGCGACATCACCATCCTGTTGCCCGCCAGGACCTCGTTGCCGTCGCTGGAGCAGGCTCTCGAGGATGCCGGCATCCCGTATCGCGCCGAGACCGCAAACCTGGTCTACGCCAGCTCCGAGGTGCGCGACCTGTTGATGATCGCCCGGGCCGTCGAGGACCCCACCGACGAGCTGGCGGCGGTGACGGCATTGCGCACGCCGGGGTTCGGCTGTGGCGACGACGACCTCTACCACTACCGGACCGTGCTCGGTGGCCGCTGGGATCACCAGCGAGTCGACGATCTCCCGGCGGACCACCCGGTGGTCGCCGGGCTGGGGTGGATGGGGGCGCTGCACCGGGAGCGGGCCTGGCTGGCGCCAGCGCAGGTCCTCGATCGGATCGTCGAGGAGCGACAGCTCCTCGAGCTCGGTGTGTGCCGGCATCGCCATCGGGAGGTGTGGCGCCGGCTGCGCTTCGTGGTCGACCCGGCCCGGGCCTGGACCGACGCCACCGGAGGCGACCTGCGCCAGTACCTGGCGTGGGTGCGGTTGCAGGGCTCGGAGAGTGCCCGCGTGGCCGAGACGGTCCTCCCCGAGACCGACACCGATGCGGTGCGCATCATGACGGTGCACGCGTCCAAGGGCCTCGAGTTCCCGATCACCGTCGTGTCCGGGCTCACCACCCGGCTCCAGATGGGGCGTTCCAGGGTTCACGTGGTCTGGCCGCCCGAAGGCGGCATCGGCTACCGCCTGGGGGCCCAGAACACCACCCCCGTCTACGACGACTTCAAGCCCATCGACGAGCAGCTGGACGCCCACGAGCGCCTGCGGCTGCTCTACGTGGCCTGCACCCGGGCCCGGGACCATCTGGTGGTCTCGCTGCACCGGACCGATCCGCCGCGGGGCGCCAGCCTCGCCGGCGTGGTGGCCGAACACGGCGGTGCCGCCGGCGTTGCCACCCTCGACCAGGTGAGCGTCACCACCGCCCTATCCCCAGTCCCCGACCGGGGGGCTCGACCCCCGGTGCCCCCGTACCCGGAGTGGGCCCGGGCGCGGGCGGCCGCGCTCGACCGGGCCCGGCGCAGCCGCACGGTGGCTGCGACCACCCTGGCCCGACTGGCCACCGCGCCCGACCACGACCCGGGCTTGCGCAAGGGCGGGCGAGACCTGGACCTGCCTCCGTGGCAGAAGGGCCGGTATGGCACAGCGGTCGGACGCGCCGTCCACGGCGTGCTGCAGACCATCGACCTGGCCCTCGGTCACGGGCTGGAACAAGCCGCTGCCGCCCAGGCCGCGGCCGAGGGGGTGCTCGGGCGAGAGGGCGACATCGTTGCGTTGTGTCGTTCGGCGCTGGAGAGCGAGCTCGTGAGGGAGGCGGCGCGGCGCCGGCACTGGCGGGAGATCTTCGTGGCTGCGCCCGTGGGCCAGCGCCTCGTCGAGGGGTACGTCGACCTGCTGTTCGAGGCCGACGACGGCTTGGTGCTGGTCGACCACAAGACCGACGCCTGGCACGACGAGGAGGATCTCGACGCCAAGGTGGCGCGCTACCGGGTCCAGCTCGGCGCCTACGCCGTGGCCGTGGAAGCCGCGACCGAGCGGCCGGTCGGCCGGGCCTACCTGCTGTTCCTCGACCCGGACGGGGCGGTGGCCCGGGGAATCGAGGACCTCACCGCCGCCAAGAGCGAGGTCCACGCGCTGCTGCCCTCGGTGATCGAGGGCGGAGAGGAGGAACCCGAGGCCTGAGGCGGCGTCGCCTCAGAGGAGGGTGAGATCGGGCCTAGAGGTTCCGGGCCTGGTGCCAGGCCGCGGCGCCGGCCAGGCCGGCGTCGGCACCCAGCTCCGCTACCGCGACCACAGTGTGATCGGCCAGCTTCGGGGGACCGTACTCCCGGATGACATCACGAACCGGGTCGAGCACGATGTCGCCGTTGGAGCCGATGCCGCCGCCGATCACGACCATCGCGGGTGCCGCCACCCAGAGCATGTTCGCGATCCCGACCGCGGCGTAGCGGACCGTCCGATCCCAGATCCTGACTGCGTCGTCGTGTCCGGCGCGCACCAGGGCAGCCAGCTCCTCGCCCGCGGGCAGCCCCGCTCGGGCTGCTGCCTCGGCCAGCGCCGTCCCCGATCCCAGGTGCTCCACTGTGCGGTGTCCACCGACGGTGCGATCCATGTCGATGGTGGTGTGGCCCAGTTCGCAGCTGGATCGCCGGCCGGCCACCAGCCGGTCGCGCAGGATGAGACCGGCGCCGATGCCGGTGCTGATGGTGACGTAGAGCACGTCGGCGTGTCCCCGGCCGGCGCCGAACCAGGTCTCCCCGACCGCAGCCAGGTCGGCGTCGTTGGCGAGATGCACGGTCCGGCCCAGCAGCGCGGTCAACCGGTCTTCCCGAAAGCCCGGGACCCAGGCCGGCGGCAGGTTGGGTGCCATCTCGAGGACGCCGGCCTGGTAGTCGATCCGGCCCGGTAGACCGACCACTGCGGGCGCGTCACCGGGGGTGTCGAGCTGGGCGGCGAGACCGGCGAGCGCAGCGGCGCCGTCCACGGCAGAGGCGGTGGCACACGCAGCCCGCTGGACCACCTGGCCCCCCTCGTCCACCAGCCCCACCCGCATGCGGGTACCGCCGATGTCCACCGCCAGGTGCAGGGTCACGAACAGGCCTCGACCGCGGGTGCGTGCCAGCTGTCTCCGGGTTCGAGCACCCGGCTCGCCTCCTCGGGCCCCCAGGACCCGACTGGGTACTCGTGGACCGGCGGCGGGTCCTCCAGCACCGGCTCGAAGATGCGCCAGGCGTCCTCCACCGAGTCCTGGCGGGCGAACAGCCGGTTGTCGCCTTCCATGGCGTCCTTGAGCAGACGCTCGTAGGCCTCCGGTCCCTCGCCGAACGCCCGGGATGCCGACACCTCCAGGTCGACGCCCCGTCCGACGAGGCGCTCGCCGGGCAGCTTGGCCTGGAGGTGGAACGACGTGACGTCGTCGGGCTTCACCCGGAAGACCAGGTGGTTGGGATGGGGGGCGCAGTCGGCGTCGGCGAACAGAGGCCGAGGTGCGGCCTGGAACTCCACAACAGCCTCGGTGACGTCGGCGGCCATGGCCTTGCCCGCCCGTACGTAGAACGGGACACCGGCCCAGCGCCACGAGTCGATGTCGAGCCGGAGCGCAGCGAAGGTCTCGGTCTGGGACTCGGCGTCGACCCCGTCGTGGCTCCGGAACCCGCGGTACTGGCCCCGGATCACCTGGTCGCATGCCACCGGCCGAGCGGCCCGCATGACCTTGGAGACCTCGTCACGCAGGGCCTCGGCGGAGTCCGAGACCGGTGGCTCCATCGCCAGCAGGGCGATGAGCTGCATGAGGTGGTTCTGGACCACGTCCCTGATGGCACCGACGTCGTCGTAGAACGCGCCCCTGGTCTCGACCCCGAAGTCCTCGGCCATCGTCACGTGCACGCTGGCAACGTGGTGGCGGTTCCAGAGGGGCTCGAAGATGCCGTTCGCGAACCGGGTGATCAGCACGTTCTGGACCGGTTCCTTGCCCAGGAAGTGGTCGATCCGGAAGATCCGATCCTCGGGGTAGTTCGCCAGCAGCACCTGGTTCAGCTCCCGCGCGCTCTGCAGATCGCGCCCGAAGGGCTTCTCGACGACCACCCGGCCCTCGCGGTCGAGGTCGGCGGCGCCCAGGCCCTGCACCACCACCTCGAACATCGACGGTGGGATGGCGAGGAACGCCAGCGGGGCCCGGGCGTCGCCCATCCGCTCGGCGAGCCGCTCGAAGGTGGCCGGGTCGGCGTAGTCGCCCTGGACGTAACACAGGCGCTCGGCGAACTCCGCGAAGTCGCGGGCATCGGGTTCCTCGCCGGCGTCGTCGACGGCCCGCCGGGCCCGGTCTCGTATGTCGTCGTCGCCCCAACCCGACCGGGACACCCCGATGACCGGCACCCTGATGCCGTCATCGCGCCACAGACGGTACAGCGCCGGGTAGAGCTTCTTGTACGCCAGGTCCCCGCTGGCGCCGAACAGGATCACCGAGTCCGCGACGCTCACGGCGCACCTCCTGCAGCCCGCTTCTCGACATGGCCCCCGAACTCCTTGCGCAGAGCGGACAACACCCGATCGCCGAAGTCGCTCCGATCGCGCGACGAGAAGCGGGAGAACAGGGACGAGGCGATGACCGGGATCGGCACGGCCACGTCGATCGCAGCCTGCACCGTCCACCGACCCTCGCCGCTGTCGGAGACCCGGCCCTCGAACTCGTCGAGGCTCGGGCTCTCCGACAACGCATGGGCGGTGAGGTCGAGCAGCCAGGAGCCGATCACGCTCCCCCGGCGCCAGACCTCGGCGATCTCGGCGACCGGGAGCCGGTACTGGTAGGCGACCGGGTCCCGCAGAGGGGTGCTCTCGGCGTCGGCCGCGGTCTCACCGAAGCCCTCGTCGGCGTGGTGGAGCAGGTTGAGGCCCTCGGCGTAAGCCGCCATGAGGCCGTACTCGATGCCGTTGTGCACCATCTTGACGAAGTGCCCGGCGCCGGGGGGGCCGCAGTGGAGGTACCCGTGCTCGGCTGCGGTGGGGTCGCCGGTTCGGCCGGCCGTGCGGGGAGCGCCTTCCACGCCCGGTGCCAACGCCTCGAGCACCGGCTCCAGGCGTCCGACGGCCTCGGGCTCGCCACCGATCATGAGGCAGAACCCCCGCTCCAGCCCGTAGACGCCGCCCGAGGTCCCGACGTCGACGAACTGGATCCCCGAGGTGGCCAGCGCCTGGGCCCGGTCGATGGCGTGGCGGTACCACGAGTTCCCGCCGTCGACGACCACGTCGCCCGGGTCCAGGATCGGCGCCAGGGTGTCGACGGTGGCTCCGACGAAGGCTGCAGGGATCATGATCCACAACGCCCGGGGCCGCTCGAGGACGCCGACCAGCTCCTCGAGCGACGCCGCGGTGTCGAACCCCTCCGACGACATCGCCGTGAGGGCGTCGGGGTCCACGTCGGTGAGGACCACCTGGTGGCCGGCGTCCCGCAGCCGACGCGACATGTTGGCGCCCATGCGCCCGGCCCCGATCATTCCCAATCGCATGCGGTCTCCTCGGCGGTTCGGATCGGACGGCCAGGTGACGGGGCCATCGGGCTCCGACGATACTTGGGCCGTGGCGACTGTTCTCACCCGCCCAGGGCCGGCGCCGGCGGGGCCCGCCAGGTGAGCTCGCTCCTGCTTGCCGACATCGTCCAGACCTCGGAGGCGGTGGCGGCAACGAGCTCCCGGAAGGCCAAGACCGAGGCCCTGGCGGAGCTCTTCGCCCGAGCCCACCCCGACGAGGCTCCCCTCGCGGTGGCGTACCTGGCCGGCGAACCACCCCAGGGTCGCATCGGGGTGGGCTGGGCCACGCTGTCCGATCTGGACGTGACCCATGCCGGCACCCCCAGCCTGACCGTGGCCCACCTCGACGCCACCATCGATCGGGTGGCGACCACCTCCGGGGCCGGCTCCACCGCGGCCCGGGAGGGGGCCCTGAGGGAGCTGTTCCGACAGGCCACCCCACCCGAGGCCGACTTCGTCCGCCGCTTGCTGCTGGGCGAGTTGCGCCAGGGCGCCAACGAGGGTCTGGTCGTCGAGGGGGTCGCCAAGGCGGCCGGTGTCCCGGCTGGGGCCGTTCGCCGGGCCTTGATGCTCTCTGGTGACCTGGGGTTCACCGCCCGGGCGGCCCTGCGAGGTGGCCGCGATGCCCTGGCGGGCATCGGCCTGGAGGTGCTGCGGCCGCTGCGGCCGATGCTGGCCTCGACCGCACCGGGTCTCGACGCGGCCCTCGACGCGATCGGCCGGGCGTCGGTGGAGTGGAAGCTCGACGGGGCCCGGGTCCAGGTGCATCGCCACCGCGACGTGGTCCGGGTGTGGACCCGCAACCTCAACGACGTGACCGAGCGTCTCCCAACCGTGGTGGACGCGGTCGGCGCCCTCGACCTCGAGACGGCAGTGCTCGACGGGGAGGTGATCGGGTTCGCCCCCGACGACCGCCCACAGGCGTTCCAGGACACCATGAGCCGCTTCGGCCGGGAGTCGGAGTCGTCCCTCGACCTGGTGCCGTTCTTCTTCGACCTGCTCCACCTCGACGGTCGGGACCTGATCGACGAGCCCCTGGCCACCCGGGTGGCGCAGCTCGAGCTCGTCGCCGGCGAGCTGCGGGTGCCCGGCGCGATCACCGGCGATCCCGCGGAGGCGGCTCGGGTGCTCGACGCAGCGCTGGAGCGGGGCCACGAGGGGGTGCTGGTCAAGGCCGCGGACTCACGCTACGAGGCCGGTCGCCGGGGGAAGGCCTGGCGCAAGGTCAAGCCGGTCCACACCCTCGACCTGGTCGTGATCGCGGTCGAGTGGGGCCACGGTCGCCGGCGTGGGTACCTCTCGAACCTGCACCTCGGGGCCCGCGATCCCGACGGCGGGTTCGTGATGGTCGGCAAGACGTTCAAGGGCATGACCGACGAGATGCTGGCGTGGCAGACCGAGCGGTTCCTGGAGCTGGAGACCCACCGCCAGGGGCACGTGGTCCACGTGCGCCCGGAGCAGGTGGTCGAGATCGCCCTCGACGGCGTCCAGGCCTCGTCCCGCTATCCGGGTGGGGTGGCCCTGCGCTTCGCCCGCGTTCGCGGGTACCGGCCGGATCGAGACCGGGCGACGGCGGACACCATCGCGACCGTGCGGGCCATGCTCGGCTGAGCCGCAGGCGCCAACCGGACGCGGCCGACGCCAGGGCCGCCCGCAGTACCGTGACACCCATGTCCAGGCGAGGCCTTTTGGCGCTGATGTTGGCGGCGTCGATGCTCGCCACCGCCTGCACGGCCACCGACTCGAGCAGCGGTCCCATCGCCACGCCCCAACCCCCCACCACACCCGCTCCCGCCAGCACCGCCGCCCCGGAGGCCACGACCGAACCGACGCCGCTGCCCCGACCCGCCCCGAGCGCGAGCCTGCGCCCCACCATCGACGAGCTCCTGGCCATCCCGTTCCCTCTCAACATCGCCCACGCCGGAGGCGACCAGATGGCGCCCCACTCCACCCTCTTCGCCATGGCCCGGGCGATCGAGGAGGGCGCCAACATGCTCGAGCTCGACGTGCGCCTCACCGCCGACGGGGCCCTGGTCGTGCACCACGACGAGACCGTCGAGGGGACCACCGGCGCCGAGGGTCGGATCCAGGACCTGACCCTGGCCGAGGCGCAGGCCCTCGACAACGCCTACTGGTTCTCGCCCACCTGCTGGCCCTGCCGGGACCTCCCGGAGGAGGAGTACGTGTTTCGCGGCGTGCGGACCGGCGAGGTCGACCCTCCTCCCGGGTTCAGGTCGGAGGACTTCAAGATCCCCACCCTGCGCGAGGTGGTCTTCAACTTCCCCGAGATGCCGCTCGACATCGAGATCATGGGCTCCTACCCGGAGGGTTTCGCGACCGCGGCAGCGGTCGCCACCGAGATCGAGCTCCTGGAGCTGACCGAGGGAGTGGTCGTGACCTCGTTCGACGACGGCGTGCTCACCGCCTTCGAGCTCCTGGCGCCTGAGGTGGAGACCAGCCCCGGGGTCGACGAGCTGACGCTCTGGTTGCTCGGCGGCAAATCGTTGCGCGACGAGCATCGGATCCTCCAGGTCCCACCCGAGCTCGACGGGGTCGCCGTGCTCACCGAGGAGTTCTGGGCCCGAGCCCGAGCCGAGGACCTGGCCGTCTGGATCTGGATGAACGATCCCCGAGACCAGGAGAACGTCATCTTCTACCAGCAGCTCATCGCCCAGGGGGCCGACGGCATCATCGCCGGGCGCCCCAACGAGATGGCCGCGGCCCTGCTCTGATTCCCGGTGCCCGGCCGGGGCACCGACCGCCGATCGCCAATACAGTGCCGGCCATGGCCGAGCGACAGGTGTCGGCGATCTTCGACCCGGACCGGTGGAGACCGGTCCCGGGCTTCGACTTCGACGACATCACCTACCACCGCGCCGTCGACCAGGGGACGGTGCGCATCGCGTTCGACCGGCCCGAGGTCCGCAACGCATTCCGGCCCGCCACCGTCGACGAGCTGTATCGGGCCCTGGATCACGCCCGCATGTCCACCGAAGTTGGCTGCGTGCTGCTCACCGGGAACGGCCCCTCGCCCAGAGACGGGGGCTGGGCGTTCTGCTCGGGCGGCGACCAGCGCATCCGAGGCCGCGACGGCTATCGCTACACCGTCGAGGGCGGCGAGACCGCCGCGGATGTCGACCCGGCTCGGGTGGGCCGGCTCCACATCCTGGAGTGCCAGCGGCTGATCCGCATGATGCCCAAGCCGGTGGTGTGCGTGGTGCCTGGCTGGGCCGTGGGCGGGGGTCATTCGCTGCACGTGGTGTGCGACTTGACGATCGCCAGTCGCGAGCACGGGCGCTTCAAGCAGACCGATACCGACGTGGCCTCCTTCGACGGCGGCTTCGGCAGCGCCTATCTGGCCAAGCAGGTGGGCCAGAAGTTCGCACGTGAGATCTTCTTCCTCGGCGAGGAGTACTCGGCCGAAGAGGCCCACCGCATGGGCATGGTCAACCGGGTCGTCGACCACGACCAGCTCGAGTCGGTCGCCCTCGACGTCGCAGCCACCATCAACGGGAAGTCCCCGACGGCGAACCGGATGGCCAAGTTCGCCCTGAATCTCACCGACGACGGGC
>JBFINV010000048.1:0-11625 GCA_041611015.1 Acidimicrobiales bacterium
GTACATGACCGACGAGGCCCAGGAGGGACGGGACGCCTTCCTCGAGAAGCGACCGCCCGACTGGTCCCGCTTCCCCTACCACTACTGAGATGAACCGCGAGATCCGCCCGGCGTCCATCGCGGCCCCGGCCGCCAACTATGCCCACGCGGTGCTCACCCAGCGGGGTGGGGCCTGGCTGCACACCGCGGGGGTGGTGCCGGTCCGGGCCGACGGGACGGTTCCAGACGACCTGGGCGAGCAGGCCCGGGTGGTGTGGTCCAACATCGCCGCCATCGTCGCCGAGGCCGGGATGACCATGCGCGACATCGTGTCGGTCACCACCTACGTGGTGGCCGGCTCCGACCTCGGCCCGGTCATGGCCGCCCGCGACCGGGCCCTGGACGGTCACCTGGCAGCGTCGACGCTGGTGACCGTGCCCGAGCTGGCCCGCCCCGAATGGACGGTCGAGGTGGCGGTCGTCGCGGTCGCGCCCTGACGTCTCAGCGTCGCTCGAACGACCCGGCGGCGACACCGACCACCAGGGCCCCGGCCAGGTAGAGCTCCACCATGGCCCGGCGCTGGCCCTCGGTGGCTCCCATGGCCTCGGCCAGGCGATCCACCACCTCGGTGCGAGGCAGACCCAGGTGGTCGGCGATGTCGACCAGGTCGTCCCGGCGCAAGGTGACCGCATCGCCGGGGTGGGCCCCGCGGAGTCGCCGAATCAGGCGCAGGTAGGCCTCGAGGGTGGAGCCCACGTCCCCGGGCACGAAGCGCTCGTCGAGCCCACCCGCAGCGACGGTCCCGGTCGCGAGCAGCACCAGCGGCTCGCGTGGCGGCAGCAGCTCGTCCAGGTCCACGCCGTAGCGGGATGCCAGCTGACCGACGAGCATCGGCTCCAGCGGGTGGGTGCCGCGCTCCACGGCCCGGAGCAGACCCGAACTGAGCTCGCCGTCGGTGAGGTGGCGGACCCACAGCCGCCGAGCCTTGCGGGTCTCGCGCAGGAACGTGCCGAAGCGCGCCGCGAACTCCGGAGTGGTGACGTCGGTGCCGATGGCGCTCACGGGCCTCCATCGGCGGGGCGACCAGGCGGTTGAGCGGGCCCAGGGCCGGGCGACCCAGCCCGCTGACCCGTCCGGTGTCGCGCAACCGCCGCCGGGCCCACTACCCTGTTCGGCGTGCGCACGCTCCTTGGACTGCGACTTACCGGCACCCGGTGAGCTGACCCTGCCGGTCACCGGGACCTCCGGTCGTTCGTATCGCAGCCAAGTCGAGAGGTAATTGATCATGACCACTCCCCCGGCACCCAACGCGGTGCAGCACCCGAGCGGGATGCCCTACACCCGCTACCGACCCTACGAGCCCGTCGACCTGCCCGACCGAACCTGGCCCCAGGCGACCATCACCGAGGCGCCCCTGTGGTGTTCGGTGGACCTCCGGGACGGCAACCAGGCACTCATCGAGCCCATGGACCCCGAGCGCAAGTGGCGCATGTTCGAGGCCCTGTGCGCCGCCGGGTTCAAAGAGATCGAGGTGGGCTTCCCCTCGGCGTCGGAGACGGACTTCAAGTTCGTGCGCGAGATCATCGAGGCCGACGCCGTCCCCGACGACGTCACCATCCAGGTTCTCACCCAGTGCCGGCCCGAGCTCATCGAGCGGACGTTCGAGTCCATCGAGGGCGCCAGGACCGCCATCGTGCACTTCTACAACTCCACCTCCACGCTGCAGCGCCGGGTGGTGTTCGGGCTCGACATGGACGGCATCGTTCAGATCGCCACCGACGCCGCCGCCCACTGCAAGTCCCTCGAGGCCAGCGTCCGGGGCACCAAGGTGCGCTACGAGTACTCCCCTGAGTCCTTCACCGGTACGGAGCTGCACAACGCCAAGCGGATCTGCGACGAGGTGGTGGAGGTCATCGATCCCTCGGTCGAGGACAAGCTCATCGTCAACCTCCCGGCCACGGTCGAGATGAGCACCGCCAACATCTACGGCGATCAGATCGAATGGTTCCACCGCAACATCAAGAACCGCGAGTCGATCGTCCTGTCACTGCATCCCCACAACGATCGTGGAACGGCGGTGGCGGCCGCCGAGTTCGGTGTGATGGCGGGCGCCGACCGCGTGGAGGGCACCCTGTTCGGCAACGGTGAGCGGACCGGCAACGTCGACGTGATCAACCTGGCGATGAACCTCTACAGCCAGGGCGTCGACCCCATGATCGACATCTCCGACATCAACGAGCTGCGCCGGGTGGCGGAGTACTGCAACCAGCTGCCGGTCCACCCCCGCCATCCCTACGTCGGGGACCTGGTGTACACCGCGTTCTCAGGCTCGCACCAGGACGCCATCAAGAAGGGCTTCGAGGCCCTGGAGCAGAGCAGCGACGACCGTTTCGAGGTGCCCTACATCCCCATCGATCCCAAGGACGTCGGCCGGACCTACGAGGACGTGGTCCGGGTCAACAGCCAGTCGGGCAAGGGCGGGGTGTCGTACCTGCTGAAGGTGGAGAACCAGTTCGACCTGCCCCGGCGGATGCAGATCGAGTTCACTCGTTCGATCCAGCGCATCGCCGACGAGACCGGCAAGGAGGTGAGTGCCCAGGAGATCTACGACGAGTTCGAAGGTCGTTACCTGGCGCTGGACTCGCCGTTCCGGTTGCACGGGTACGAGTCGGCCCAGAACGTCGGGGGTGCCGACCGGACCCTGGTCACGGCCCGGATCACCGCCGACGGCGAGCAGCTGGTCGTCCAGGGCGAGGGCTCGGGGTCGCTCGACGCGTTCGTGTCCGGCCTGCGAGCGGTTCTCGACAAGGACTTGCGGGTGCTCGACTACCACGAGCACTCCAAGGGCAGCGGCGTCGACGCTGCCGCCGTCGCCTACATCGAGATGGTCGTCGACGGGCGGGAGTTGTGGGGCTGTGGCATGCACACCGACATCACCACGGCGTCGATGCGGGCGATCATGAGCGCGATCAACCGCCAGGTCAACGACCTGCACTGACACATGCCGTCCTTCGACGCCCTCGGCGTGGTCGCCAGCGACATGGCGGCCACGCTCGCCTTCTACCGCCGGCTGGGACTGGACATCCCCGCGGAGGCCGATACCGAGGGTCACGTCGAGGTGGAGCTGGTCGGCGGGTTCCGTCTGATGTTCGACTCGGTCGAGGTGATCGAGCAGTTCAGCAGCTACGAGGCCCCGACAGGTGGTCGGAGCGTGTCGTTCGCCTTCCGCTGTGACGGGCCGGCCTCGGTCGACGCCACCTACGCCGACCTCACCGGCGCCGGCTACACCGCCAAGACGAGCCCCTTCGATGCGTTCTGGGGCCAGCGCTACGCCACCGTGCTCGACCCCGATGGCAACCCGGTCGACCTCTACGCACCCCTCGGGAGCTGAAAGAGCGTCACACCTCCAGGACCTCCACCAGGGCGACCACGTCGGGGAGTCGCGGATGATCGTGGTCGGCGTGGAGGTCGTGGGGATCGAGCTGGACGACCTGGAGGCCGGCGTCGACGGCCCCCCGTACGTCGGCGTGCACGGTGTCGCCGACATAGAGCATCCGCTCGGGCCGGATGTGCGGCAGGGCCTCCTTGACGGGGTCGAAGATGGCCGGGTCGGGCTTGGCCACCCCGATGATCGTGGAGTCGACCAGGGCCACCACCTCCGGGAGCGGGCCCGGCCCGAGCTGGCACACGCCGTGTGCACGCATCTCGTCGGGGGCCGAACCGTCGTTGTTGGACACGATGGCCAGCGGCCGGGGCCCGGCGGCGAGGCGGTGGAAGGCATCGATGTTGTGCTGCAACCGGTGGACCCACACCCCGCTGACTCCCTGCCGCCGCTGGCGGGCCCGGGCCGCCGCGGCTCTGGGCACGTCGACTGCCGCCACCCCGAGCGTGGCGAAGAAGGCCTCGTCGTAGCAGGCCCAGACCACCTCGGAGCCGTCAGGGCCCACGTCGACACCCGTGGTCATGACCTCGGTGATGGCCCGGACTCCCCGATGGTGCGCCAGGTGGAGGGTGTCCTCGTCGGCCACGAGCTCGATGGCCTCGGCCTCCAGCAGAGCCCTCATGGGGGCGGTGTGGGGGATCAGGAACACCCCGCCGATGTCGAAGATCACCGCGTCGATGGCTTCCGGATCCAGGGTCATGGGCTCGGGCGGAGGTCGACTAACTCGTACTCGACGCCGGGCTTGGCGGGAAGGCCGCCGGGGGCCCGACAGGCGATCGTGGGGACCTCCCGGCGCACCCGGACCCGACCGACCCAGTTGCGGGACCCGTCAGCGACGGTCACCCGGACAGTGCTGATTCCGTCGGCGACGGCGACGACCTCGACCGAGCGGGCCAAAGCGTCCAAGTGCCAGCCCTCGACCCCCAACAGGGCCCGCTCGGCGACCTGCGCGGCGCCCCGCTCGGCGCCCCACCAACCCCGGCACCGCTCCACGAGGGTTGCGGGGTCTCCGGCGCGGTCGACGATCGCATCGAGGGCGGTGACGTCGAGGTAGCCCCAGGTCCGCCCGTCGGGCAGGGTCACCCCGGTGGGGGCGAACCGGTGTCCACCGGTGTGGCTGACCCGGCGCACGGTCACGCCGGGCCAACGGTCGGCGACCAGCTGGAACAGCCGGGTCCCGTCCGCGCCACAGCACATGTCGGGGGTCCCCTGCGTACAGATCCAGACCTCACTCTCCGCTGAACCGGCCACCGGGTCCGCGTCATCGGGCATTCGACCGTCCACCAGCGCCACGACCGTGGCGGTCAGCCCCGCAACGTCGGTACGCCACTCCGCCCGCTGCACGCCGTCGGGCCGGCGCCGGTAGCCGATCACGTGCAGGGTCCCGTTCTCCGAACGGGGCACGGCGGCGAGCACTCGAGCGGGCATCGGCGCCCCATCCACCGCGGCAGCCACCGGGGCCAGCAGAGGATGATCCAGGGCCGGCTTGGGCCAGGGCAGCGGGGTCTCGGCGGCGACGAGCAGGTCGGCCCGGATGGCGGTCCCGCCCGGATCTACGCTGAGCATGCGGGTGAAGTCGGCGCAACGGACCGACTCATCGGCAGCAGGAAGCAGTGCCCCGGACTCCATTTCGAGCAATCTAGGAGACTGCTGGACGTTTCCAGGTCCGGCCCGCACAGATCGCGCTGGGGCCACCGGTTGTGGCTGAGGCCGGCCGCGGTCTGCGACCATGGCTCATGGCCCCACCGGCGCTGGTCACCGAGCCCGACGACATCGGCCCGGGCTGGATCACAGCTGCGCTCGGCTCTGCCGGCATCGAGGCCCCGGTGGCCTCGCTCACGTACGAACCCGTCGGCGTGGGCCTGATGGCCCGCAGCTACCGGTTCCATCTGCACGGCTGCCCCGACGGACCGCGGTCGGTCGTGGTGAAGCTCCCCTCGAACGACCGCGGCACCCGCCGGCTCGGTGCCGGCGCCTACCGCCGCGAGGTGGGCTTCTACCGCGACATCGCTCCGACGCTGGCGGGCACCGTCCCCGCATGTCATCACGCGGACGTCTCCACCACCGGCGAGGAGTTCGTGCTGGTGCTCGAGGACATCAGACCGGCCCTGCCGGGCGACCAGGTGGCGGGTTGCACCGCGTCGGAGGCCGCCAGGGCCCTCGCCAGCCTGGCCCGGATCCACGCGGCCACCTGGCTCGACGAGGGGATCGCCGGCCTCTCCTGGATCGGTCACGATTCGATGGTGTCGCTCGACGACCTCATGGCCCTCGCCCTGGCCGCCTTCGAGGAGCGCTTCTGCGACGCGCTCGATCCGGCCACCTGGCCGGTGCTCCAGGCATTCGCCCGTCGCGCCGATGCCTGGCGCGGCGCGCCGGGGCCCCGCCGCGCCGCGGTCCACGGCGACTTCCGCCTCGACAACCTGCTGTTCCCCACCGGTGATCGAGCGGTGGTGGCGGTGGACTGGCAGACCGTGAACTACGTGTGTCCGGGCCGGGACCTGGCGTACTTCCTGGGCAACAGCCTGCTGGTCGCCGATCGGCGAGCCCACGAGCGCGCGCTGGTCGGGAAGTACCTCGCCGAGCTCGCAGGGCGCGGCGTGAGCGGGTACACCCTCGACCAGTGTTGGCAGGACATCCGCTACGGCACCTTCCAGGGACCCCTCACCACCGTCCTCGGCGCCTTCGCCACCCGACCCACCGCCCGTAGCGAGCAGATGTTCGCGGTGATGGCCGACCGGTCCGCGGCCCAGATCCGCGACCTCGACGCCCTGGACCTCCTCCCGTGAACCCCGGACGTGGCGCCAGGCTCGAGGTGCAGGACCTCACGGTGCGCTTCGGCCGCCGGGTGGCGCTCACTGACGTGACCTTCGCCCTGGAGCCCGGGACCGCCACCGCCCTGGTCGGTGCCAACGGCTCGGGCAAGTCCACGTTGTTGAACGTGCTGGCGGGCCTGGTGGCTCCGTCGGCCGGCCGGATCGTGGGCGACAACGGCACCGTGGCCTATGTCCTGCAGTACGGGGGGCGGGGGGCCTGGATCCCGCTGACCGTCGCCGAGGTCCTCCGGATGGGGCGCTACCGAGGCAAGCGCAGCTGGCAGCGCCTCGGCGCCGCCGACCGGGGAGCGGTCGCGGAGGCTGCGGCCCGGGTCGACGTGGAGGACCTCCTCGGGCTGCAGTTCGGCGAGCTGTCGGGTGGGCAGCGGCAGCGGGTGCTGGTGGCTCAGGCCTTGGCTCAGCAGGCACCCCTACTGCTGATGGACGAGCCCATCACCGGACTCGACTTGCCCAGCCAGGAGCGCATCCTGGAGGTCGTCGACGAGGAGGCGGCTCGGGGCCACACCGTGGTCTTGTCGACCCACCACCTCGACGAGGCTCACCACTGCGACCAGGTGCTGCTGCTCGCCAACCGGCTGGTCGCGGTCGGCTCCCCCGAGGACGTTCTGGTTCCCGAGCTGCTGCGGGCCGCCTACGACACCCCGATGTTCGGCGCCCACGCCGACCACGACCACCCCCGCGGGCCGCTCCTGCTCGACGAGCACGGCCACGACCACCCGGAGTGAGTCGCGCTCACGAGCGTGCGTGGGTCTCCTGGTGGAAGAACCGCCGGAGCAGGCGCCGGTAGGCCAGGTCGAACTGGTCGTAGGCGTCCCGCAACCGGGGGGCGGGCCAGTTCGGCGGCGCCAGCTCCGGGGGCAGCTCGGGATCGGCAACCAGGTGACGGAGCACCGCCGCGGACAGCTCGAAGCCAGGCCCGAGCATGGCGTCGTCGTCGGCGTCGAGCCCCCGGCTGCTGGCCTCGATGGCGTCGGTGAGGGCTCGGGCCTGCGCCGCCCAGGCGTCGAGGTCCCACAGCCGGGCCGCCAGGGTGGCCGGGTCGACCAGTGGCCGGATGTCGGCCCACAGGATGTCCTCGGCCCTCGCCAGCCCAGCATCGTCGAGCCGGTCCGGGTCGAGGTTGGCCGGGCGCAGCCACACCCCCTCGCGGAGCTCGGCGAGCTTGACACCGGTGAGGTCGCTTCGGCGCTCGCTCCGCCGGTTGGCGCTGGCCCCGGGGGTGACCACGGCCTGCTCCCAGCTGCCGTCCCACGGGCGGGTCCGGGGAGTACGGGCGCGATCCTGACGCTGCTGGCGGGCCAGCAGGTGGCCGGTTAGCGCGTAGGTCCCGTCGTCGTTGCGCAGCTCGCCGCGCTCCACCATCCGCGACAGGGCCACCCGGACCGTCCCCTCGGCGACGCCGAAGCGGGAGGCCAGGGCCACCAGGAGCCGACCGGCCATCGCGGGTGGGTGGGTGCCGAGGAGAGTGGAAGCGATGATGCTGCGCGCGGAGAGCGCGGGGGCCTGGCCGGGACCGCTCACCGGTACAGGGTGCGCCAGAATGCCAGGTAGGAGGGGTGGATGGTGACCCCGTCGAGGTAGCCGTCATCGGCAAGCGCCCGGTGGAGGCGAGGCAGGTTGCGCCACGGCACCCCGGAGTCCACGTGATGAGCCAGGTGATAGCCGGTGTGGAACGGGACGAAGAGCGTCGACGCCAGCCGGCTCTGGCGGATGTGGTGGGTGGTGCGGCGCCGGTCGTCGCTGCGGGTCATCCCCGCATGCTCGGCCAGAGCACGCAGCCGGTTCACCACCCGCCAGTACGTCATGTACGGCAGGAACCAGATCCAGAGGTACAGCCAGGGGTGCCCGGTCAGCCAGAACGAGCCGAAGATCACCGCCTGGGCCCCGATGACCTTGAGGGCCCGGATCCGGTAGCCCCGCCGCAGGAGGCCCCGCAGCACGGGCTTCAGGTTCTTCCAGCCAGACACCCCACTGGCGTCGCGGGTCAGCTTGCGGCGGAACGAGTCGACCGGGATCGGATACCGCGAGTACAGCAGGAAGTCCGGCTCCCGGGGACCGAACTCATCGCGATGGTGCTGGGTGTGGGCCAGCCGATAGGCGGAGCTGCCGTCGCCGAAGGACACCAAGCCGATCAGCTTCTCACCGACCAGATCGTTGAGCCACCGGTTGGAGAACAGCAGCCGGTGCGCCGCCTCGTGGTTCAGGATCATGAACCGGGGGAAGTTGGTGCCCATCACCACGAACGCCGCCAGGATCGCCGACCAGTGGCCCACCGCCACGGTGGCCCAGACCACCCCGATCGGCAGCACCAACACCCAGACGACCGTCCAGGCATTGCGCCAGTCGTCGATGTCACGGAGCTCGGCCCGGAACCGGGGTCGGGGCCGACCGTCGGGACGGAGCCGCTCGGAGCCCTCGAAGGGGTTCAGATCGGCGGGGTCCGGTGCCAGCCCCCCGGTGTGGTCCCGGACCAGACGTTCGTGGTCGACCGTTGCGCTCACCAGGTCCATATTACAGCTCCGACGACGGCCGACAAGGTCGATGTAAGAGCCAGGTGGTCGGTCAGGTCGCCTCGACCACGGGGTCGGCTGCAGCGGGTCGCTCGGCGGTCACCGCCCAGGTGGCCAGGGCGGTGGTGATCGGAACCGCCGACACCAACCCGATCCCCCCGACGAGGGCCCGAACGATCTCGATGGCCACCACCTCGCTGGTGAGCACCGTCGAGAGCGACAGCTGTGCCTGGGTGAACAGCAACAGCAACGGCAGGGCCGCGCCGGCGTACGCGAACACCAAGGTATTGGTGGTGGAGCCGATGTGGTCGCGGCCTACTCGCAGTGCCGAGCGGTAGAGGCGGCCGACCGCCATCGTGGGATCGGCGTCATGGATCTCGGCCACCGCAGCAGCCTGGGTGACGGTCACGTCGTCGAGCACGCCGATGGTGCCGATGATGATCCCCGCCAGCAGGACCCCCTGGAGGTCGATGGTCTCGTTGCCCGCCAGCAGGAACAGCGAGTCCTCGTCCGACAGGCCGGTCAACGAGGCGGCCGAGACGAAGAGCCGGGCCAGGATGCCGGTCACGGCCAGGCTGGCCAGGCTACCCAGCAGGGCGGCACTGGTCAGGTGGTTGACGCCGTGCGTGAGGTACAGCGTGATCACCGCCACCGCGGCGGAGCCGACGATGGCCACGACCACCGGTGAGCCGGTCTCGAGCAGGGCCGGAAGGGTGAACCCCACCAGCACCGCGAACCCGAGCACCAGGGCCAGCAGCGAGCGCACCCCCTGGAGGCGGCCGAGGAGCACGACCGCGGCCGCGAACAGGACCACGAGCACCGTGAGCGATCGCTCCCGCTGGAAGTCGAGGAAGAAGAAGCGGAAGCGCGGGTCGACATCTGGGCCCTGGTCCGCCACCACGATCCGGTCGCCGGCCTCGATGGACGGCGTGCTCACCGACGGGCTCTGCTGGAACGAGCCCCGCCCCCCGGCGGCGAGCTCGAAGCGCACCGCCACGCACTCGACGGGGCTGTCAGGGGCGCCGATGCACTCCTCGGGGACGACCTCGTCGACGGTCGCCTTGACCCGCTCGACCCCGGTCGGCGCCAACACCGGCGGTACCTCGATGTCCTCGGTCGGCCAGAGCCAGATGGCGGCCACGATCGTGACCGCCACGGCCGACGCGACCGCCACACCCAAGCGGCGCCCTACCCGGTCGAGGGGATGGTCGAGCCAGGGACCGGCAGCCGGCCCGTGCGCGTGCACCCCAACGACGCTAGCGAGCGCCGAAGCCCGGGTCGGTGACCCGGCCCCTACGGGGTCCCGCCTCCGCCCTCAGCTACCTTCCGAGCGCGCCGGAGACGGCCGTCGGGCGCAGCAGGCCCGACCGTGCCGTCGAGCGTCAGTGGATCTCCAGACCGAGCATCTCGAAGAGCTCGGCGCGCTTCTCTTCGAAGGTGTCCTCGTCGATCTGGCCTTCGTTGTACTTCTCGCTGAGTTTGGCGAAGCGAGCGTAGAGCTCTTCCTCGCTCGGCCCATCGGAAGTGAGCTCGTCGTCGTCGCCAGCGGCCTTGCGCTCCTCGCGCTCGGCCCGCTTGGCGATCTGCTTGTCCCGCTTAGCCTTCTCGCGCTGGCGCTTCTCCCAGCTCTGCCTCCCCTTGCCTGCCACCTCAGATGGCCCGGACGTTCAGGGCCTCGTCACCCTTACGGCCCGGCCCGATCTCGAACTCGACCGCCTGGCCCTCTTCGAGGTTGCGGAAGCCGTTGCCGGCGATGTTCGAGTAGTGGACGAAGACGTCGTCACCGTCGGGGCGAGTGATGAACCCGTACCCCTTCTCGGTGTTGAAGAACTTGACGGTTCCAGTATGCATCGGGGGGTTTCTTTCCTTCGTTGCTTTCGTGACCGCTCGATCGGCCCTGTCGCCACGCTAGGAGCTGATCGAGCCGATTCAACATCGAGGCTTCGGAAATCCCTGCTCACCAGCCCAGGGTCTGGCCGACCGCCGCTGCGTAGGAGGGCCTGGCGATCACCAGGCCTCGCACGATCGGCTGCGCCTTGTTGTACTCGATCTGGTTGCCGTCGAGGTCCCGGACCACGAGCCCCGCAGCCTCGGCCACCGCCGCGGGCGCACACACGTCCCACTCGTACAACCCGCTGGCGTGGACGTACACGTCGGCCTCGCCCCCCACCACCAGCATCGCCTTGACACCCGACGAGCCGCACGCGGTCAGCCGCCCGCCGACGGCTCGGGCCACCTCGGCGGCGAAGCCGGTGTTGGCGCGGCTCGACACCACCACCGCGTCCTCCCGGTCCGGTGGGGCGACGAGTGGTCGTAGGTCGGTCCCGAAGAGCCGGCGCATGCCCGGCACCGCCACTGCTCCAGCCCGCGGGCGACCATGCTCGACCAAAGCCACGTGGACGGCCCACTCGGCGCTGGCGTCGTAGGGGTAGTCGTAGGAGCCGTCGAGGGGGTCGACGATCCAGGTCCTCGCCGACACCAGCCGCTCCCCGTCATCGGCGCCCTCCTCCGAGAGCAGGGCGTCGGTGGGACGGTGCCGACGCAGCTCGTCGCGAAGGAGCTGGTGACCCACCAGGTCGCCCTGGTCGCGCAGCTGCCAGGGATCCAGGCCGTCGATCAGGGCCTGGTCCCGGAGCTCCAGCAGTGCGAGCCCGGTGCGAGAGGCCAGGTGGCCGGCCAGCGCGTGGTCGTTCAAACCCACATGCTCAGGCCAAGAACTCGCCGACCCGGTCCTTGGGTCGCCCGATGATGGCCCGGTCGCCCTTGACGATCACCGGACGCTGCATGAGCTGCTTGTGCGCAGCGAGCAGATCGATCACCGCCTCCGGGTCGCCCACGTAGTCGTCCGGGTCGAGGCCGA
>JBFINV010000049.1:0-11617 GCA_041611015.1 Acidimicrobiales bacterium
CCCTGGGGCTCGCGCCAGATGGTCGTCGGCGTCGGGCCGCCCGGCAGTGCGATCTCACCGGTGGCAGCGAAGCCGTGGCGCTCGTACAGCCGGCGGTTCTCGGGGCACGTCGACTCGAGGTACGCCGGGATCCTCTCACCGTCGCACACGTCCGGTGGTCTGGAGTGTCGACACGGGGTGTCTCCTTCGTGCTGGCGCGGGTTGCGGCGCGGTTGAGTGCTTCCTCAGGGACGGATCATCGGGGCCTCGGCTGCGTGGCGGGCACGGAGCTCCTCGTCCCAGCCTCCATTGCAGTACGTGGTGACCGCGGTGATCTGGTGGTCACGCACCTCACAGAGGTGCAACCGGCGGGCGACCATGTCGCCTCCGGGGGCGTGCTGGGTCTCGATGTGCTCGGTGACGAAGCCGGTGGGTGTGGGCAGGGTACGCACCACCTCGATCTCGACTGGACCTTCGGCGATCGAGCGGAGCTGGTCGCAGAACGCCTGGCCGGGTCCTCGCATCTGGAACCTCCACAGCGGGGGAAGCAGGTCGAAGAAGGCATCGGGTGCGAACAGGTCGTCGCGGGCGCTGAACTCGCGGAAGCACCGATGGAACTCATCGGCGAGCGTCTCGGCGGTCGCTCGATCGGAGAAGGTTCGGACGGTCACGGTGGGCCTCCAACAGACTCGAATTCGGGAGCTCGGCGTGCTCGCCGACGTGTCGAAGGTACGAACCGACCCAGGGGCTGCGCATCGCCCGGATGCCCCAGCCGGTCGCGGAGGCGATGGTGCACCTGCACCATCGCCCACTCGCGCCGTCTAGTTCAACGCTGGAACGCCAGCCCGGATGCTCCGCGACCCTCCTCCCTCGAGGTCGGAGCGATCGGCGTCTCCCGAGAGGGGACCCCTCTCGGGGAGCCTCACGTGTGCTGGTGGAGCGTTTGGGCAGGCTGAGTGGCGCCCGCATGCACCAGGTCTGCGACGCGCTCGCAGTGGCGACGGACTGTCAGTGAGCCGTCACGGGCCGGGCCCGGCGCCCGGGCTCAGCTCACGGAGCGCAGCAGGGTCACGGTGCGGGCCATGGCCGTGGCGGCGGCATCGGCGTCGTAGGTGCCGAGGGGGTCCTCCTCGTTGGCGAAGCCGTGGCCGGTGCCCTCGTAGACATGGAAGGTCACGTCCTTGCCCATGTCCCGGAGCTGGTCCTGGAGGGCCAGGACCGCATCGGGCGGGAAGAAGCCGTCGTCGGCGGCGAAGTGGCCCTCGACCCGGGCGGTGAGGCCGGACCAGTCGGGCCCGCCCCCGCCGAGCGGCGCGCCGTAGAACGGTGCGGCCGCGCTCACCCGGTCGCCCTCCTGCGCAGCGATGACCAGGGTGAGCATGCCGCCCATGCAGAAGCCGACCACCCCGACGGTGCTGCTGGAGCAGGAGTCGTGTCCCAGCAGGTGGTCGATCGCACCCGCCATGTCCCGGGCCGCTCGATCGGGCGGCAGGGTGCTCATCAGCTCGTTGGCCTTGTCCATCTCGGTGTGCTCGGCGATGTCACCGTGGTAGAGGTCGGGCGCCAGCGCGGTGAACCCCTCCGCGGCCAGCCGGTCGCACACCGCCTTGATCTGGGGCACCAACCCCCACCACTCCTGGACCACCAGCACCCCGGGACCCGACCCCTCCTGGGGCACGGCCAGGTAGCCCGCTGCGCTGGTTCCGTTGACGGGGAACTCGATCATCTCGCCGCTCACGGTGCCACCTCCGGCATCGGCCACGCCTACTGGTGGCCGCACGTTACCCGCGTCTCGCCCGGGGCACCGGTGGCGTGATCGCCACCTCAGCCGGTCAGCCGACCGACCCCCTGGGCCAGCACGCCCACCGCCAGCGCCGCGTGAGCGACCCAGAACGGGACCCACCCGCCGTCGGCCGGGGGGTCCTGGATCGCAGGCAGCGCCAGCGGCCGACCGAGCACTGCGAACGCCGCGAGGAACATCTGGTCGACCTGGGCCTGGTCCGGACCGGTCTCGCCTGTGGTCTCCACCAGCATCAGCTGGTCGCCGGCGGTGTCCAGGCGGACCCAACTGGGCCGGGCTTCGAGGGCGGCGCGGGCGTCGTCGTCCAGCCAGCCGAGATCCCCCCGCTCGCGGAGAGCCGGGCCATCCGGATGGCGATGCGGATGGCGCTCGAGGCTCGACTCCGGTAGACCGCGGGGGAACTTGACGACCACCGCGGTGTGCTCGTGCTCCGATGGTGCATCGGGCCGAGCCACTCGCCAGAGCACGGCCACGTCGAGCCCACCGAGGACCCCGGCATCGATGTGGTCGCCGGGGGTGGCGACCCGGAACGGGAGCTCGACCAGATGGAAGAAGCCCGCGGTCACCTCGTCCAGGTCGTACCGCAGGGCGATCTGGCGCCGGTGGAGCACGCTCTCGGCCGCCAGGCTGCGGAGCATCAAGAACGCGCCAGCAGCGAGGATGACCCCAGCGGCCGGGAGGAGGTACCAGGCCACACTGACATCGTCACAGACCCGAGGTGCAGGGCGTAAGGACCTGGCGGCCCGGGTCGACCGGCTCAAGCGTGCTACGAATGGACCACGACCGCCGAGGAGTCCAGGGGGGCCGGGTCATGGCAGCAGATGCCCGATCGATCATCGAGGACCTCTACGCCGCCCTCGGTGCGCGAGCGTTCGACCGGGTGGCCGCGCTCTACGCCGACGATGCGGAGCTGGTGCGCTATGACGGCGCAGCCCATGGTCCCACCGAGATTGCCGAGTTCTACGAGCGGTACATCTCCAACCACGGCACCTACGCCCTCCGGGAGCTGGTGCAGTTCCGGGCGGTCGACGACGTGATCCTGTGGGACGCGCTGGTCGACACCGACGCCGGCATCCTCATGACCTACGACGTTGTGGTCACCGACGGCCAGGGCAAGATCGCTCGCCACGTCCCGACGGTCCGGGGCTACTGGGGCCAGTGATCAGCGGGGGGTGACCGTGATCGGGACGGCCCGGTAGCCCCGCAGGGTCATGCGGCCCCGCTGCTCCAGCGGGCCGGCCTGCTCGACCGCGGCGAAGCGCCGGATCAGCCCGGCGAACATCTCCTGGGCCTCGGCCCGGGCCAGGTTGGCGCCGAGGCAGTAGTGGATCCCCGAGGCGAAGCTCAGCGGCGGCCCCTCGTCGCGACCGACGTCGAAAGCGTCGGGATCGCTGAAGTGCGCCGGGTCGCGGTTGGCGGCCCCGAGCAGGGTCATCACCGCCCCACCGGCGGGCACCTCCACCCCGGCCACGTCGGCGTCGACCAGGGCCCGGCGTCCGTCGAGCTGGACCGGGCTGTCCCAGCGCAGCATCTCCTCGACCGCCGACGCCACCAGCTGAGGCTCGGCCCACAACCGGGCCCGCTGGTCAGGGTTGGCGAAGAGGGCCCCGAGCCCGTTGCCGATCAGGTTCTGGGTGGTCTCCATGCCCGCGCTGAAGAGCAGGATGGCGGTGGAGATCAGCTCGTCCTCGGTGAGCCGGTCCCCCGCCTCCTCCACCTCCAGGAGCGCCGAGATGAGGTCGGGGGCCGGGGCCCGCCGGCGCTCGGCCACCAGGTGCACGAAGTAGGCCCACATCTCCTCGAAGGCCGCGGCGGCGCCCTTGAGCTCCTCCAGGGTGGCGCCGGGCTCGAGGCTGACGACGCCCGCCGTGACCAGGACCCGGAAGTGGGGCCAGTCCTGCCTGGGCACGCCCACCAGCTCCCCGATGACGTTGACCGGGAGGTACCCGAGGATGTCGATGGCGTCGCCGCCGCCGCGCTCGGCCATCTCGTCGAGACACTCCTCGGTGAGCACCGCGATGCTGGCCCGCATGTCCTCGATCCGCCGCGGGGTGAAGGCCCGGCTGACCAGGCCCCGGATCCGGGTGTGGTCCGGCGGGTCCAGGAACAGCATCGAGCGGGGCCGATCCCGGTCGCGGGCTGCCATCTCCTGGCGGTATGCCTTCATCTCCGGGGAGTCCTCGACCGGCAGCATCGTGCGTCGGGTCGGAGCCGACTCGTCCTTGCCGAACCGGTTGTCCCGCAGCAGGGCCCGGCAGTCGTCGTAGCGGCTCAGGAAGATCCCGCCCGTGCTGCTGGTGAACACCGGGAGCTCTTCGCGCAGGCGCCGGTACCAGGGCGCGGGGTCGGCCTGGCCCTCGGGGGTGAGGATGAGGTTCAGGAGGTAGGTGTCTCCCGCCTGGATCTGTTCGTCGGTGAGGGTTGGAGCCATCGGACCTCCCGCGCCGCTGGTGGCGGCCTCAGCCGATGATGCCCAGCTTGGGGTCCCGCACGCCCAGGGCCCGCTGGTCGGCCATCTCGTCGAGCTTCTCGTCGTCGAAGGGCATCTCTGCCAGGCCGGCCAGCTGCCGGGGGATGGCGGTGATGGTGTAGTCCTCGGGCATCTCCGGGACGTCCCGTTCCTTGCGGGCCAGGGCGGCCTCGATCGCCGGCGCCAGCCGCTCGTGCTTGGCCCGCTGAACCTCGGGGTCCCGCTCGGCGAACTCCGGGAGGACCTCACGGCCGAACACCTCGAGGCTGCTCATGATGTCCTCGTGGGTGTTCTTGCCGGCTTGCATGATGAAGATGACCTGATCGATCCCGGCGTCCTCGTATCGGCGGAGGAACTGACGGATCTGGTCGGGCGTACCCACGGCGCCCCGCAGACCCGAGTTGTCGCCCACGCTCACCTTGGCCCCGAGGACCTCTGCGGCCTCGGCGAGCGCCACCGCCGGGTCGTAGCCGTGGAGGTGGCGGCGCTCCTGGAACTCGGCCCACACGTCGGTCTGGGCCGGGCGGTGGTCGCCGAACACGTAGTAGTGCCCGAGCGAGTACCCGAAGAAGTTGCCGCCCTCCAGGCCCATGGCCATGGCGATCTCCTCTTCTCGGTGACACATCATGGGGGTGACGCAGGCGATCTGGGGGTTGACGGCCTCGCCGACGGGGACACACTGCTCGGTCAGGATGCGCTCGTAGCCCTCGACCCAGCCTCGAGCCTCCTCGGGGTCGATGAAGGCGAAGCTCAACGCCCCCATCCCCTTCTCGGCGGCCAGGGCGATGGTGTCGTACCGAGAGCAGGCCACCCACAGCGGCGGGTGCGGCTGCTGGACCGGCTTGGGCACCACGTTGCGGGGGGGCATCTGGACCCACTCGCCGTCGACGCCGGTGAACGGGGTCTCGGTCATGCAGCGGATGGCCACCTCGAGACCCTCGAGCCAGGCGTCGCGCTTGCGGTCGACGGGCACGCCGAAGCCGGCCAGCTCGGCGTCGCTGCTCGACTCGCCGGAACCGAAGTCCACCCGTCCGCCCGAGACCAGATCGAGCATGGCGATGCGCTCGGCGGTGCGGGCCGGGTGGTTGAACTGCGGCGCGGTGAGCACGATGCCGTGGCCGAGACGGATGTCGCGCGTGCGCTGGGAGACGGCCGCGAGGAAGACCTCGGGCGCCGACGAGTGGGAGTACTCCTCGAGGAAGTGGTGCTCCACCTCCCACACCTGGTGGAAGCCGAGCTGGTCGGCGAGCTCGCACTGCTCGAGGGCGTCGGCGATGAGCTGGGCTTCGGACTTGTCGTCCCAGGGCCGCGGGAGCTGATGTTCGTAGAAGATGCCGAAGCGCATGCGTGGCTCCTGGAACGGGCGATTTGTTTACACAGCTGTATACAAGAGTGTAAACAAGGGGTCCGAACCTTGTCGAGGGTCGTCTCCCGATCCCCGCCGCAGGCGCTGATGTCCGACGAGAACAAGAAGCTTGGCCGAGAGGACCGACGGGCGGCGATCCTGCGCGCGGCGGCCGCGGCCTTCGCCCGCAGCGGCTTCGCCGACACCTCCATGAACGACGTGGCGGTCGAGGCCGGGGTCACCCGGGTGCTGCTGTATCGCCACTTCGACTCCAAGGAGGCCCTGTACCGCGCCGTCCTCGACCAGATCCTGCAGCTGCTCGACGAGTCGTGGGAACGCCTGCGCGAGACCGGGGCCGCCGACGCCGCCATGCGGACCCACCTCACTGCGGCCCGGGCCAACCCCGACGGCTACCGGCTGCTGTGGGACCACGCCATGACCGAGCCCGCCTTCGCGGCCTACGCCCAGGAGGTCCGAGACGTCCTGGTGGGGATCGCCGACGAGCGGGTGGGCCAGACCATCAAGCCCGAGCTCCGCTCCTGGGCCATGGCGACCCTGGTGGCTGCGATCGTGGAGTCGGTGCTCGGCTGGCTGGACCACGGCGACCCGGTACACGACGAGCTGTTCATCACCAACTCCACCGCGGGCATGGTCAACCTGGTCGAGGGCTGGGCACAGGGCTGAGCTGGCTCGGGCGCGCTCGGCGGCAAGGGCTCGACGCCGGCCCGGTGCCGGTTCAGGGCGGGCATACACTGGCCGATTGATGCGGATGCGACCGAAAGTTGCGGCGCCAGCGGTTGCGATGCAGGCGATCCGAGGGTTCTGCATGGGCGCGGCCGACATCGTGCCGGGGGTGTCGGGCGGCACCATCGCGCTGATCCTGGGCATCTACGAGCGCCTGGTCGACAACGTCCACACCGGGGCCACGGCCCTGGGCCGCCTGGTGAAGCTCGACCTCGACGGCGCTCGGGAACGGCTACGGGCCCTGGAGTGGATGTTCCTGCTCCCGCTCCTCGGCGGGATCATCGCGGCGCTGCTGGCCCTGTCCCATCTGATCGAGACCCTGCTCCACGACCACCCCGAGGAGATGGCCGGGTTGTTCCTGGGGCTGGTGGCGGCCTCGGTGGTCATCGCCCACCGGATGGTGCGCCGCTGGACCGCCGAGATCTACGGGCTCGGCCTGGCGGTGGCGGCCGTCACCTTCGCGGTGCTGGGCCTGCAGGGTGGCGCGGTCGCCGATCCCGAGCCCTGGCAGCTGCTGGGCGCGGGGGCCCTGGCCATATGCGCCATGATCCTGCCGGGCATCTCGGGATCGTTCCTGTTGCTGATGGTGGGCATGTACGCCCCGGTGCTGGGCGCGGTGAACGAGCGTGAGGTGCTCGACCTGGCGATCTTCGCTGCCGGCGCAGTGGTGGGGTTGGCGCTGTTCTCGACCCTGCTCAGCTGGCTGCTCCACCGCTACGCCGATGCGGTGCTGGCCGCGCTGATCGGGTTGATGGTGGGCAGCATCCGGGTGCTGTGGCCCTGGCCCGACGGCGTGGGCATCATCAGCGACGACCAGACCGAGGTGGTGTCGGGGACCGGGTTGGGCTGGGCCGACAGCGGGGCGGATCTGGTGTGGCCGGCGGTGCTGGCCCTCGTCGCCTTCGCGGCCGTGGTCGGCATCGCCGCCTACGCCGAGCGCCGCAGCGTCGACCTGTCCCCCGCAGACACCGTCGCCGCCTGACACCCGGGGTCAGGGCCCTCCACGGGTGGGGTCACACCCCCTCGAGTTCGGGTCGAGGGTTCAGCCGGGCGGGGGTTGGGGTTGGTTGAGCTCGAGCCAGCCGCAGCCGGTGCGGCCGTCGGCGGCGGTGTAGCGCACCAGGGCCCGGGCCAGCCGCGACGTCCGACCGTCGGGGGCGCTCAGCAGCACCGGCGACCACGCCAGCGGCTCGAGCGCCAGGTAGAGATCGTCGAGGCGCACCTTCGCCGACTGCGCCAGACCCTCTCCGTCCAGATCCGTGACGATGGCTCCGGCCGCGATCGGCGCCGCGTCTGCCCCCACATAGCCGGTGCTCCAGCCCCGCTCGTCCACGATCGTGGCGTGGAAGGGGGTGCCGTCGTCGAGGCGGCCCGACAGCCAGCACCAACCCGAGCGCCACCAGTCGCGCACCCCCCAGGAGTGATCCCGCTGGCCCCAGCCGTCGAAGTCGATCGTCTCCTGGCCCACCAGGATCTCGCCGTGGACCCGGCAGGGGATCTCGTAGCGGGTGGTGACGTCGTACTCGAACACGCTGCCGTCGGTGTCCCACTCCAGATCGAATCCCAGCGGCGCGGGGTCGCCCCAGCCGGTGCGGTAGACCTCGGTGGGGTCCTCGAGGGCCAACCCGAACGCCTCCAGACCCACCGACATGTGGCCCAGGCCCTGGCCAGCCACCAGGTCGGTCCACAGCCCCGAGAACCTCAGCTCCAACCCGGGCGGCCTGGGCAGTGGGGCCTCGTGTTCGATGACCGTCACCAGCGGCCGGCCCTCTCCCACCAGACAGGCCCAGTACCAGCTGCACCCCAGGTTCGGATACAGCCCGAGGCGCACGTACCCCCCGAGGGTGCCGTCGGGCCGCCAGAAATCGAGGTACCAGGACTCGTTCCAGAGCTCGTCGGCCCCCGGCTCGTGACGTCCGTCGTCGGCGAACACCCGAGGATCGTAGGCGCGCCCCTCCGAAGCCGCGGAACCAGCTGCGAGCTCCCTTGCGCGCGAGCGGCCCGACCCATACGTTCGCCGCCATGATCGACGCCGCCGAGGCCGTCCTGGTCGCCGACAGCGAGCGGGTGGAGATGGTCCTGTCCAACCCGGGTCCCGACCGCTACCGGGTGGCGTCGCACCGGGGCTGGTGCGAGCTGGTCCGCACCCCCGCCGGCGTCGAGGTCGCGGCCGAGGGTGGAGAGAACCCGATCGCCGATCAGGCCACTGACCGCTTCCTCGGCCTCGCCGCCGAGCAGGCCGCACGGTTCCCGAGCCCCGCAGAGAACGCCTATCCCTACGCCGGGGACCAGATCGCCCAGCTCTTCGACCATCCCGCGGCGCCAGACCTGGTGGCTGTTCGGACCCCGGCGTTCCACGTGAACGAGAACCTGGGTGAGCACGGGAGCCTGGGGGCGGTGCAGGCCCGGGCCGGGTTCGTGGCCAGCGGTGCGGGGATCGTCGGCGAGGGCATCGTCGACCGTCACCTGCGCGCCGTCGACGTGGCCCCGACCGTCGCTGCGGTGCTGGGGTGCGAGGCCGGTGACGACGGGCGCCTGCTGTCGGGCCAGGACGGTGATGTCGACCAACGGCTCCTGACCGGTGAGATCGCAGCCCGGGCCCTGGTCTTCCTGCTCGACGGGCTCAACGCCAACCTGCTGGTCGACGCCATCGAGGCTGGCGAGGTTCCCACCATCGCCGCGCTGGTCTCGAGCGGCGTCTGCTACCGAGAGGGCTCGCTGGCATCGCTGCCCACCGTGACCGTGCCCAACCACACCACCCTGCTCACGGGGGCTCACCCCGGCCACCACGGGGTGCTGTCCAACTCCTGGTTCGACCGGGCCCGGGGCCAGGCACCGAACCTGTTCGACTACGAGCAGATGATCCGAACCCAGGACTGGATCGACCCTGGGGTCGAGACCCTGTTCGAGACCGTCCGTCGTAACCACCCCGACTCGTTCAACGCCGCGACGTACGAGTACGCCGACCGCGGCGCCGACTACTCCACCTACGGCGAGCTGCGCGCGGGCCGGCGCCCGCCCCACGTCCCCCGGCGGGACCAGCCAGTGCCTGACGCCACCGAGCGCTGGATCCAGCCCGACACCCAGTACCACTTCATGTCGCGCATCGACACCTCCAGCGCCCGCCAGGCCTGCGAGCTGCTGGACCCCTCAGGGCCGCTCCCCACGCCCACGTTCACCTGGGTCACCTTCAACGTGACCGACGCCGCCGGCCACCACGCCGGACCGCACGGCGACGAGACCCGCGCTGCGCTGCGGGACAGCGATGCCCGCGTCGCCAAGGTCCTCGACGCCGCCGACCAGGCCGGCACCCTCGCCGACACCGCGGTCTTCGTCGTCGCCGATCACGGCATGGAGCAGACCGACCCCGCCGTCGACGGCCACTACCGCTCCCGCCTGGATGCGGCCGCCATCCGCCACCGCGATCTCGACAACGGGCTGATCTACCTGCAGTGAGCGAGACGATCCATCTCCTCGCCAACCCTGCTGCACGAGCCGGCAGCGTGGCGGCCGACCTCGCCTCGGTGGCCGAGGCGTTGAGGGCTCGGGGCGCCGAGGTCGTGGAGCTGGCCGCCGCGAGCGCAGCTCACGCCGAGGCCGTGGCGATCGAGGCTGTGGCCGGCGGTGCCCGCCGCGTGGTCGTGGTGGGCGGAGACGGCCTGGTGCACCTGGCGATCCAGGCCGTTGCCGGCACGCCCACCGTCCTCGGGTTGGTCCCGTCGGGCAGCGGCAACGACTTCGCGCGTGGGGTCGGTCTGCCGACCGAGCGCAACGCCGCCATCGACGCTGCGGTCGCCGACCCCACGCCGATCGACCTCATGCGCATCGGCGGGCGCTGGGCCGCCTCGGTCGCCACCGCGGGATTCTCGGTGGCGGTGAACGCCCGGGCCAATGCCATGCGCCGACCCACGGGCGGGAGCCGCTACACCATCGCCACCATCCTGGAGCTGCCCCGCCTCGACGTCCAGCCGTACCAGCTGCGCATCGACGACCGGGCGGTCGAGGTCGACGCCACCCTGATCACGGTGGCCAACACCAGCGACTTCGGCGGCGGCATGCGGATCACGCCAGCGGCCGATCCCACCGACGGGCTCCTCGACGTGACCATCGTCGCCGCGGTCGGCCGAGTCGAGCTGCTGCGCTGGTTCCGGAAGGTGTTCGACGGCACCCATCTCGAGAACCCCAAGGTGTCGACCCACCGGGGAGGGCAGGTCGCGATCGATGCCCCAGCCGTGGAGGTCTGGGCCGACGGCGAACCGGTGGCCCGGGCCCCGCTCACCATCGAGGCCGTGCCTGCAGCGCTGCAGCTCGCTGGCGGCCCCGACCGGCGTGACCATTAGCCTGACCGGGTGAGCGAGTTCCTGTCAGCCGAGTGGGTCGACGCTCTCGACGCCCACCTGTCGGCGTCGGGTGCCGGTTCCTCCCCCACCCCGCTGACGGTGCAGTACGAGGTGGCCGCGGGCCAGGCGACCATCCGGTACCACCTGGTGCTCGGACCCGACGGTGACCGGGCGCACCCCGGCGCCGCCGACGCCCCGGACGTGACGTTCCGCCTGGACCGGGACACCGCCCGGCAGATCAGCGAGGGCGCGCTCAGCAGCGAGGAGGCCTTCATCACCGGTCGCCTCGACCTCGACGGCGACCCGACGCTGCTGATCGAGGCCTACCGCGCCGGCACCGGAGACGATGCCTGAGCTACCCGACGTGGTGGTCTACCTCGAGGCCGTCGAGCGCGAGGTGGTGGGCCGGCGGATCGAACGGGTCGACGTGCGGGGCATGGCAGTGCTGCGCTCGTTCGATCCCCCGATCACCGAGGCCAGCGCCAAGCTGGTGCTGGGCACCCGGCGGTTGGGCAAGCGCCTGGTGCTCGAGCTCGAGGACGACCTTTACCTGGTGATCCACCTGATGATCGCCGGCCGGCTGTTCTGGCGCGAGCGCGACGCCAAGCCCGGCAAGGACGGGCTGGTCGTCATCCGCTTCGAGCACGGGGCCCTGGTGCTGCGCGAGGTCGCCAAGAAGAAGCGGGCCCGGGTGTGGCTGCACCGGGGCGAGGCCGCCATGCTCGCCGAGCACGACCGGGGTGGCGCCGAGCCCCTGGAGATCGATCGGGACACCTTCGCCGAGCTGCTCACCGCCGAGAACCGCACCCTGAAGCGGGCCCTCACCAACCCGCGGACGTTCTCGGGCATCGGCAACGCCTACTCCGACGAGATCCTGCTTCACGCCAGGCTGTCCCCGGTCAAGCGCACCGGCCAGCTCTCCGACGACGAGATCGACC
>JBFINV010000050.1:0-11541 GCA_041611015.1 Acidimicrobiales bacterium
CGCACCGTGGCCAACCCGATCAGCTTGTCCCGAACGCCGCCGAGCTACCGGCTGGCCCCACCCGACCTCGACCCCAACCCGCGGCCGGGCTGAGTCCAGCTGCTCTGGAGCTGTTCCACGCACCGCCCGGCCCCCAGCAGACCACCCGAGCGATCAGGCCGCCACCGCGCCGGGCCCAGCGCAGCGCCAGGGCCCCTCCCATCGAGTGGCCCGCGAGAACCAAGGGTCTCCCGTCGAGCCCGAGCTCCTCGAGCATGTCGTCGAGCGCGTCGACGTGATCCTCTGGGTCGGAGCTGCGTCGCACGCGGAGGTGGCGTCGGCCGGTGATCCGGCCGCGATCTCGGTGATGGCCTCGCCGGTGGCCGGGTCGAGCACGGTGATCCGCTCGCCGTCGGACTTGTCGCGCCACTCCCCGCTGATCAACAGCCGTGCCCTGTAGCTCATGGTCCGATCATCACGCGGTCGGCGCGCATCGGGAACCTCGGCAGCCAGGTCAGCCGGTGACCGTCCACTCCGCGTCGAAGGGCTCCACCAGCACCTCGATCTGGCCGGGGTCCTGCACCTCGAAGAACGCGCGGAGGAGATCGACGAGGGGCTCGAAGTTCGGGCTGACCGGGTGGGACCAGGTGATGTGCCCCTCGCCGGCCAGGTCGAGCAGGGCGGTCGGCGCCGCCATCTCCTCGATCAGGTCCTGCAGGGTGGACAGCCGGGTGGTCGTGTCGTCCCGGCCGGCGATGATCAGCGTCGGCGGATTGGCCCAGTCGTTGCCACCCTCGAACCCCAGGACGATCCCGGCGTGGGAGACGGCCGCGCCGATCCGTTCGTCGGCGCAACAGGCCGAGCCGATCAGCCCGTAGACCGTGGCCCCGCCGAGCGAGTAGCCCATCACCCCGATGCGCTCCGGATCGATGACCCCGGCCAGGTGGTCGGGGACGTTCCCGGCGAGCAGCTCGTCGAGGACGAACGACACGTCGGCCGGCTGCTCGACGAAGTCGGGGACGGACCGGCCCGGGTCCGACGACTCGGGGAAGCGCACTGCGGCGACCACGGTGCCGTTGGTGACCAGCGCCTCCTCGTGCGCGTCGATCGTGTCCGTGCCGCCCAGACCGTGGGCGACCACGACGAGCGGGAACGGCCCGGAGACCGCCTCGCTGTCGAGCCCCCGGACCTCGGCCGGGTAGGCGAGCGTCACCGCGATCGTGCGCTGGTCGGCGGCCGGCACGACGACCTCGCCGCCCTGGGAGACCTCGTCGGTGCCCCGGCTCGTGTCGACCAGCTCGATCCGGGTCCTGCCGACCTCGTGCTCGCCGCTGGTGGGATCGCTGATCGCTGCGTCCGCCAGCGCCGTGGGCTCACCGAAGCGCAGCGTCGACAGAAGGGTATCGGCCTCGGGTACCCAGTCGTCGATCAGCTCGCTCTGCGCGGCGACCACCACGAGGACCGGCTGATCCTCGAGCTGCCAGATCCGTTGGGTGATGCCCGACACGAGGCTCCAGCGCGCGTGCGGCTCGCCCTCCCACAGCGCCGCGCCATGCGTGCCGGCATCGGCGGCCAGCTCGATCTGCCACCACCGGCCCGGGACACCCCCGAGGGTGCCCTCGCCGCTGTCGGTCACCTCCACGGCTGCGGCGGCCTCGAACCAGGCCCCCAGGTCGCCGGGCACTTCGACGTAGGCCGCCGGCGAGCCCGACGCGACCCCGACGACCGCGGGATCGGCGAACCGCGACGGCTCGATGAAGACGATGTCGCGGAAGGACTCCCCGAAGTCGGGCGGTGCGATCGCCACCTCTCTCGGCGTCGCGAAGAGGAAGACGAAGGGCTGGGCGGTGGTGAAGCCGAGCTCGCGCGAGAACAGCTCGGTGCGGTAGTCACCCGCCTCGACCGCGGGGGGCTCGTGCAGCTCTCCCTCCACCCACGACTCCACCAACGTTCCCGTCAGCGGCTCGGGCGCGGGCGTCGCGGTCGGCTCCGGCGTCTGGGTCGGCTCCGGCGCAGTCGTCGAGTCGGGCTCGGCCTCCACCGTCGGCTCGGCGTCCTGGACGGCGGCGGTGGGCTCCTCGCCGACCGCGCTGGCGCCCGTGTCGTCGTCACCGCAGGCCGCCGCGAGCAGCGCGACGGCGACCAGCACCGCCCAGGCCGATGCGTTCCGAGCTCCGATACCTCGTCGTGAGATCGTCATCGGTCCCCCCCCTTCCTCACCAGGTATATCGCATAACACACCACGAATCGGTCGGCTGGCCGACACAGACGTGGTCACCGACGCTACGGGTCCAGCGCAACCGGGGGTGCGCTCGCCCGAGCCCGGTGGTTTAGCCTGGCGGCCAAGTCGACAGCGGGGGAGGAAGGGCCGATGGATCCCTGGCCGATGATCGAAGCGGACCGCAAGGAGCTCGCGGGCTACCTGTCGGGGCTCTCTGACGAGGACTGGAAGAAGCAGTCGCTCTGTGCCGACTGGACCGTCGAGGAGGTGGCGGCGCACATGCTCGTCATCCCCACGGTGCCGAAGGGGAAGATCTTCCTCGGTTTCCTCGGGTCCGGGTTCAAGCTCGACAAGTTCTCCGAGAAGATGGTGCGCAGGATCACCAGCGAGAAGTCGCCTCAGGAGATCGCCGAGACCATGGCCGAGGCTGCCGGATCCCGGAGCGTCCCGCCCGGACTCAAGCCCATGGGGGTGCTGTCGGAGGTGCTGGTGCACTCGGGGGACATATCCGAGGGCGTGGGCCGGCCCCTGGCGTTCCCCACCGATCACTACGTCGCCGGGCTCGACTACCTGAAGGACGTGCAGCCCGCGCTGGGCTGTCGGGAGCGCATCGAGGGGCTGCAGCTGCGGGCCACCGATGCCGACTGGACCCATGGCGACGGCCCGGTGGTCGAGGGGCCGGCGCAGCACCTGGCCCTGGCGATGACCGGCCGCAAGGCTGCCCTCGATCACCTCGATGGCGAGGGCGTGGACACCCTGCGAGGCCGCACCTGAGGGTGGATCGCGGGTGACTCAGCCTGCAGTTGGCAGCCCCACGGGTGAGGGTTCGAGCGCCTCGCTACGCTCCTGGCGCCGTGCCGGACGGTAGAGCAACGCCCCGGTGGCCAGGGCCGCTGCGCCGCAGCACATGGCCACCGTGACCGAGCTGCGCTGGGCCAGGAGGCCCAGGCAGATGCCTCCGAGCGCTCCACCGGGGTGCGCAGCCATCGACGCGGCCGAGACGACGGTGGTTCGCTGCGCCGGGTCGGCCTGGCGATGCAACAGCGCCTGGTATGCCGGGTTGATGGCTCCATGTGCGGCCAGCGTGAGCAGGTAGAAGGCCACCAGGAGGACCGGGCCCGCAGCCAAGGCCATGGTCACCACTGCGCCCGCCTGCAGAACGTGCAGGGCCATGGCCGCGCCGGCGGTCCCGACCTTGCGGGCGAGGCGCGGGACCACAGCGGCGCCCGCAGCCGATGCCGCGAAGCCGGCGGCGACCGCAGGCCCGAAGATGCTCGCGGCAGAAGATGCGCCATCGGCGACCGTGGCGAGCTTGACGGGCGCCAGGGTCTCGAAGGATGTCATGCCGAAACCCCACACGAGCTCCACCGCGATCAGGGCCCCCAAGATCCTGGACGTGCGCACCGCCCGCAGGGTGGTGGCCACCACCCGCGGCACCGCCCGCACGGAAGCAGCGACCGTGGTCGGGTGTGAGGTGGGGGGCTCGTGCACCAGCATGGCGACAGCCGCCAGGTCCAGCCCGCGCATCACGACGGCCGTCCCGATCACGACCGAGAAGCCGTCGACGCCGGCGACGGGCCCGACGGACATCAACGCTGCTGCGCTCAGGGCACCAGCGGCGATGGCGAGGCCGATCGCGACCCCGCCCCGGGCCAGGCCGTCGTCGATCCTCTGCCCGGGCCCGAGGCTGTCGACGTACCACGCATCCAGCGGGCCGCTCTCGAGGGCTCGATAGGCGCCCTGGAGGACGAAGACCGCGATGAGCAGGACCATGTCGTCGGCGACGAGCAGCGCCGCCAGCGACAACATGTCGAGGGTGGTGGCGGCGAGCAACACCGGCCGTCGACCCAGCGCGTCGGCGAGCCCGCCGGTTGGCAGCTCGAGGAGGAACACCGTGATCCCCTGCACACCGGCTGCGATGCCGATCTGGCCCAGGGAGAACCCCCGGTCGACCAGAACCAGGACCAGGACCGGGACCAGGAGGCCTGTGGGGAACCAGCGGGTCGTGCGCAGGACGACGAACCTGCGGGTCGGGTCGGGCCCGATGCCAGCGATCACCACATTGGGTCGGGGTCCGGGAAGCCAGCCAGGACGACGGTGCACTCCACGGTGTCGGGGGCGTCGGCGGGGTCCTGGTCGGCCAGGTAGCGCGTCACCACAGCGAGGAGCTCGTCGTTGAGCGATCGCAGGCGCTCGGGGGACAGCCGCAACCGCAGATCGGACATGTCGGCTGCGGCCAGCCAGGCCGGGGAACGGTCCGCTCGCGAGGAGATCCAGCGGGCGATCTTGGCGGCGTTCATGCGGGCCGCCTGGTCCAGGAGCCAGTCGGCGGCGGCGCGCGAATCGTCGTCTCCGAGCTCGCCCAACGACCACGCGGAGACATCGTGGGCCGCCCGCCACCAGCGGTCACGGGCATTGCCGCGGGCGGCGTCCTCGGTCACCAGCCCGACCGCCGCCAGCTGACGGAGGTGATAGCTGGTCTTGCCGGTGTTCGTGCTCAGGCGCTCGGCCAGGGCGGTGGATGTTGCCGGCCCGTGGATCCGCAGGGCGCTGAGGAGGCGGTGGCGGAGGGGATGGGCCAGGGTCCGAAGTTGGCTCCGGTCGAGATGCACGACCGAGGGGGGCGTGGTCATGTATCACACAGTAGTTTTGCAAAATATCTGTGTAAAGCTGCAACCCCTCGAACACGGTGACCGAACGGCCCGCGCCTGTCGTCCGCCAGAGCGCCGGACATCTGCGCGAGTCATCTCGTCGGTGCCTCGTCGGTGCCTCGCCGGCGCCGCTCCGGCCGGGTCAGCCCAGCTCGAGGACGTAGGAGATGATGCACATGTCGTCGTGCGGGTCCCGGAAGTCGCTGGCCTCGTCGCGCTCGAACCCGAGACGCTCGTAGAGCCCGTGGGCCACCCGCATCTCGGGGGCGGTGTGCAGGCGGAACCGGCCCCGACCGGCGGCGCGGGCCCGGGAGAGGCACTCCTCCACGAGGGCCCGGCCGACCCCACCGCCCTGGACCGTCGGGTCCACGGCCAGCATGCGCATGCCCGCGGCCTCCGCATCGGACCACTGGGCCCATGCCGAGGTGGCATCGGGCAGGTAGGCGACCGACCCGACGATGGCTTCTCTCGCGAGCGCGACCAGCACCACCAGAGGATCGTCCGAGATCGCCACCTCGGGCAGGCTCCGGATCACGTCGGCGTAGTAGCCGAGGCCGTCGGGCCAGAGCTGGTCGTAGGCCGCGAGGATGATCTCCACTGTCCGGTCCAGCTCGTCGGCGCGCGCCTCCCGCACCGCCACGGCCATCTCGGGCGCGCCGGGGGCGGCTGGCTCGGGTACCGGCGTCACGTGACGAGGTGAGGCATGCGGGAGCTGAGCTCGTCCCACGCCGCGGGCGAGACCCCGTCTCGGATCCAGCCCTTGGCCGCGGCGAAGACCTCGGGGGGCATGGCTCCCTCCAGCACCGTCACGTACGCCTCGGCCTCGTCTGCGGAGACCCGGTCGATGATCCAGGGCACCACCTGCTGCATCTTCTCGGCGGGGATGGTGCTCAAGATGTTCCCGAGCATGACCCCCTGGTCCTCGGGGGCGAAATGCTCGTCGACGAAGGGCAGGATGAGCGTGTTCTCCTTCTCGATGTGGCAGTGGGCGTGCTCTCTGAGCACCACCGCGGCCCGCTGGGCCGACGCCAGATCCCGGCCACCGATGGCAGTGCGGAGCGCCGCGAAGGTCCGCCGCTCGTCCTCGTGATCGAACAGATAGGTCTCGTCGATGTGCGGCGCAGCCTCGGCCACCACGGGGAACAGGCCCTGCTCCTCGCCCCTGGTGTGCAGCAGGACCAGGTCCTCGAAGAAGGCCACATCATCGGCCAGGCTGGTGAGGTCGTCCCCCGACGTGGCGCTGGCGGCGGCCTCGTCGATGCGATCGCTCTCGGCCAGGATTGCCGAGTGGACGAACCGGAGAGCGTTGATGGGCCCGGACATGGTGCGCTCCTTCGTCGGTTGCCAGCGACGCTAGCGCACCCCTGACAGCTCCTGGCCGCCGCCGGCCCTACAGGCTGTGGGCGGCCTCGGCGAGGTTGCGGAGCTTGGTCAGGGCCAGCTCGGTCCCGAGGTAGCCCAGGCCGCAGTCCGGGGCGGCCATGAGCCCGGCCGGGGCCAGCTCGGCGGCCTCGCCCAGGCGCCGCCGGATGGCCTGCACGGGCTCGACCCGGCTGGTGGCGATGGCGACCGCGCCGAGGATCACCATGGTCGTGCCGAAGCGGGGGAGCAGCGAGGCGAGGTCGTTCGGCCGGTGGGCGTCCTCGATGGAGATGGCGTCGATCGGGGCACTGTCGATGGCCTCGGCCAGCTCCAGGTACGACGACTGCGGCGCCTTCTCGTATCCGTGCTGGTCCAGGCGATTGGGGTAGCCACAGCAGATGTGAACCACCCGGTTCACGCTGGCGTCCACACCCTCGAAGCAGTGGCCGAGCTGGTCGATCCCCCAGTCCAGGGCTTGCTGGGGGGAGCGAGCCATCACCGGCTCGTCGACCTGGATCCAGGTGCAACCGGCTGCGGCCAGATCGCGGATGTGCTCGTTCAGCACTCGCGCCAGATCGGCGGCCAGGTCGGCTTCCTCCGCGTAGCACGTGTTGGCGGTGCTGTCGATGATGGTCATGGGCCCCGGGACCGTGATCTTGACCGGTTCGTCGACCCCGGCCTGGGCCCGGCGGTAGTCGTCGGCCAGCGGGGATGGTCGAGCGGCGACGGGCCCGGTGACGGTGGGCAGCAGTGCCTCGGTCGTCCCCCGCATCCGCGCTGGCGTGAGGGTCTCGAAGTCGATGCCCTCGATGCACCGGCACTGGTAGTGGATGTAGTTCTCCCGCCGGACCTCGCCGTCGGTGGGGATGTCGATGCCGGCGTCGATCTGGGCCCGCACCACCGCCGCGGTGGCCCGATCGAGGCGGAGCTCGGCGTCGTCGACCGCGGCCAGCTCACGGAGATAGGCGCTGGTGTAGTCCCCGTCGGTGTTGGTGAACCAGTCGCTGATCGGCACGTCGGCGGGCTTGGGGAACGCGCCGATGGTCGTGGTCAGCACGGGGGCAGGTGCTCGATGAAGGTGCGGTAGGCGTGGAGGGGCGGCACGGCCAAGCCGGCGACCTTGGCCCGGTCGTCCCACCGGCGCACCCGCACCGCGGCCTCGTGGTGAGGCTCGGCCTCGAAAGCCTCGACCTCCTCTGGCGTCATCGGGCCACCCTGGAGCGCCAGGGTGTGCACCGAGGTCGGTGAGAGCCGATCGGCGTAGCCGCGGTCGGTGGCGACGAGATAGCGCTTGGCCGCGACGTGCAGCCGGATCGGCTCGGTGACCGTTGGCGGCAAGAGCGCAGCAAGGAGTCGGTGCCCGACCACGGCGTGGTCACGATCGCGGTCGTCGGCGGGCACCGCGTCGCCCGTGAGGTGGCCCACGTCGTGCAGGAGGCCGGCCACCACCAGCGCAGCGGCTGCCCCCTCGGCGGCCGCCAGCGCCGCGGTCTGGAGCATGTGCTGGCCGATGGTCACCTCCTCGCCGTAGAAGCGGTCGATGCCAGCTCGGGACCAGACCGCGACCACCTCGGCCCACGCCCTGGCGGTCACGGTCGGCTCGCTTCGGCCACCCGGACCGCCGACCGGACCGCGTCGATGTCCGCATAGCACCCCTGGAGCAGTCGCGAGCTGCCGGGCGGGTAGCCGGTCCGGCCGTGCAGTACCCGGCGGTTGTCGAAGGCGACCAGCTCGCCAGGGGCCAGGGCGAGCTCGACCACGGCGGCCGGATCGCTCAGCGTCGTGGCGAAGGCCCGGTAGGCGGCGTAGAACCGCTCCAGCTCGGCGGCCGGGAGGTCGACCGGCTCCATGCTCCGGTTGTTCATCCGGACCGTGACCACGTTGCCTGCGTGATCGAGCTCGATCAGGCGACCTCGGGCCTGCAGGTCGACCCCGTCGTCGAGGTAACGAAAGGGCACGTCGTAGCGGGCAAGCAGGGCGACTGCGTCCGGATCGGTGCCTGCGAGACGCTCGACCGCGGCCCAGCCGTCGACCAGCCGGGTGGCGCCCCCGTCACCGCTGGCGGTGAGGCAGTGGAGCAGCTGCAGCGTGGGGACCGGGTCCCGGTACGGGTTGTCGGTGTGCAGGGCCAGGGCCTCGGTGGAGTCGGCCAGGTTCGAGGGATCGGGCCGCGCTTGCACGTCGAAGGCCCGCCCGTAGTTGGTCTCGCGGACGAACCCGAAGCGCTCGGCGAAGGCGGTGACCTGGCCCCGCTCCGCGGCGAGCCCGTCGACCATGGCGACGCCGTAGCGGTCCAGATCGGAGAGGAACGCTGCGAGGTCGCCCCGGTGGTCGCGACACCGTCGGCGGAGGGTGTCTGCGTGCTCGGCCCCCCAGCGGGGCCGGTGTCTGGCGGCCCGCCGCCGACCCAGCACCGCGGCCGGGATGCGCCCTCGATGGCCGTCGGCGAAACGCACGTCGACCACTTGCCCAGCGAGAGCGACGCCGGCCACCCGGAGGTCGTCGGGGAGCGAGGCCAGGTCGAAGCGGCGCTGGCCCCCGGTGGGGCCGCGGCACTCGGCGCAGTGGCAGGCATCGCGGAGCCAGCTGGGGGTGACGGTGTCGGTGGCGCCGTCGGTCCAGGTCACGGTGATCCCCTCGTTGGCCCGCACCACCTCGACCAGCCCAGGTGTCCCAGCCGAGCGGGCGGGGTTCATGGCGCATCCGGGCCGAGGGAAGCGGTTCCTCGCGCTCGTCGGCAGCCCACAGGGCGGACCTCCAGCTCGGCGACCAGGGCCGTCGCAGTCTGCCACAGCCAGCAGGTTCGCCGACGTCGGAACGTGATAGTGATTGCGGGGACGATGTGGAGAGGACGGACGCGATGAGCAAGGTCTCGGTGGTGGGGACGTTCACCTGCCAGGAGGGCAAGGGTGACGAGATGGAAGGGGTGCTCGCGTCGATGGTGGAGGCGGCCCGGGGGGAGCCCGGCGTGGAGATCTACTCGTACCACCGGGGCGACGACGATCGGTTCTGGTTCTTCGCGCTCATGGCTGACGCCGACGCGATGCAGCGACACGGCCAGAGCGACGCCATGCGGGAAGCGATGCAGTCGTTCATGCCGCTGATGGCCGAGCCGCCGCAGATGTCGGTGACCACACCCGTGGCCGCGGTCGGCCTCGACCTCTGAAGCCGCCGGTGGGCGAGCGAGCCATTCGGGAGCAGCGTCGCGGCCGCCGGGTGGCGATGTCATCCGAGGAGGTCGACGCGTACCTTCGATCGGAACGCACCTGCCGGGTGGGGACCGTCGGCGCGGATGGGGCGCCGCACGTGTCGCCGCTGTGGTTCGCCTGGGACGGGTCTGCGCTCTGGCTGACCTCGGTGGTCGACAGCCAGCGCTGGGCCAACCTGATGCGGGACCCGAGGGTGAGCGTGGTGGTCGACGACGGCGAGGACTACTTCGAGCTGCGTGGGGTGGAGATCCTGGGACGGGCCTCGGTGGTGGGGGAGGTGCCCCGGACCGGGGAGCCGGACCCCGGGGCCGCTGCAGCCGAGAGGCTCTTCGCCGGCAAGTACCTGGGCGGTGGTGCGTTCGTCCACGACGGCAGGCATGCCTGGCTGCGAGTCGACCCCGACAAGGTCGTGAGCTGGGACTTCCGCAAGATCCGGGGCAGCTGACGGCGGCCGAGGGCCTCAGCAGTCGATCTGGTCGCTCTCGCTGAGGGCGGGGACGTCGATGTCCACGTCGGGGAGGCTGTCGAAGCGTGTGGTCTCGGTCTCGACGAGCTCAATGCGCCCGCCGTCCATGCGGTAGCGGGTGGTGGTGACCATGACCGGCGTGGTCTCCGGCGAGCCGGACGGGTCTCCCTGCTGAGGCCCGATGACGGTGCTCACCAGGTCGTCACCGTCGCATCGGGTGCGGACAGCGCACCCGATCGGGGCACACGAGTTCCCACCGATGCCCACGAGCAGCCGGAACACCTCACCGGAGCCGTCGTCGGCCAGGACCGGCCGCAGTGCGCAGCCGTCAGGCTGCAGGATCACCACCATCCGGGCGGTGTTGCCGATGCCGCCGAGCACCAGCTCGGCTCGGCTGTCGGCGTTCAGGTCGAAGGATCCGTGAACCGTGAGCGAACGTGACGTGGACGGCAACACGCCGGGCAGGGGAGCAGGCTCGGAGTAGCCACCGTCGACGGCAGCCTGGACCGTGGCCCACTCGGGGCCGGGGTAGGCGACGAGGGTGTCTTCGGGCTCCCCGATCGTCACTGCGTCGTCCGGCGGGGAGGTCGCGCCCGGGCATGCAGATGGTGCGGGCTCGGCCGTCGGCTCGGGCATCGGGGTGGCGGGCTCGGCCGTCGGGTCGGGCGTCGGGGTGGAAGGTTCGGTCGCTGGCTCGGTCGTTGGGGTGGCGACCTCGTCGGCTGGGCCAGCGGTCCGTGGGGGCGCGGCGTCGGTTGGGTCGCCGTCGTCACCGTCGAGCACGACGAGCGCGAGCACCACCGCCGCGGCGGTGACGAAGAGGATAAGCAGGCCGGCGAGCAGCACCCGGTTGGTGGCGGCGGGCCCCGCCTGCGGATCGGCTGACACGGGCCCCGCGGTTCCCTAACCCTTGCCCCGCCAGGGTATGAGCTTGGACTCGAGGAAGCGCATCATGATGTCCATGAGGACCCCGATCACCGCGATCACGATCACCCCCACCAGCATCACGTCGAGGCGGAAGAAGTTGCGAGCCTGGAAGATCATCGAGCCCAGCCCGGTCTCGGTGCCCACCAGCTCGGCCGCCACCAGGGTGCCCCAGCTCACGCCCAGCGCCACCCGGGCTCCGGTGAACAGCTCCGGGAGGGCGTTGGGAAGTATCACTCGGGTCAGCACCTGCAGCTTCGAAGCACCCAAGGAGTAGGCAGCGCGCACCTTCGACAGGTTGACCGTCCGGACCCCGGCCCGAGCGGCGATGATCATGATCCACACCGAAGCGAAGATCAACAGCCGCACCGCGCTGGGGTCGCCGATGCCGAACCACAGGATGAACAGTGGCAGGACGGCCAGCGGCGGAATGGGCCGGAACAGCTCCACCGGGGTGTCGAAGAACCCTCGGAGCCGGCTCGACAGACCCATGGCCATCCCGATCGGCACCCCGATGACGATGCCGCCGAGCATGCCCCTCACCACCCGCCAGAGGCTGGTGCGGGTGTGCTCCCAGAGGGTGATGTTGCGGAAGCCGTCGGTCCGGAGCACCTCGACTCCCCGCCAGGTGTCGATCGGTGATGCGAACGTCCGAGGCCCGAGCCACTGGCTGTAGTCGTCCTCGCTGCAGGCGTCGGAGAGGCCGCACTCGATCAGCATCTGCCGCTC
>JBFINV010000051.1:0-11361 GCA_041611015.1 Acidimicrobiales bacterium
CCGGGTCCAGCGGGACCCAGGTGCTGAGGCACTGGTCGCCATCGACGCAGTAGTAGGGCTGATCGTGGTGCCACGGCGTGACCTCGGCGGTGCCGGCCTCCTTGACCAACACGTGCTCGTGGAACAGCCGCACCGTCCGGGACGCCATGGCCGCGCCCGCCAGAGCCGCCAGCGGGGACTCGAACAGCACCCGCCGGTATTGATCGATCCGGTCCCAGTTGCAGTAGTCGTCCCAGAACCGACCCGCAGCGCCGTCGGGGGTGTACTCGCAGGACCACGGGCCCGGGGCCACCATGTTGGCCGCCACCCCCTCGCGCAGCAGCTCCAGCCACGGCTCGGCGAGCGCGGCCCGCACGCAGATCGCTCCGTCGCGGGCGAAGGCCTGCACCTGCTCCTCGTCGAGCACCTCACCAGCCTAACCACGGCCCTCTCACCGGGTAGCCTGCCCCCGTGAACACCCGATCACCGCGACTCACCGCCTACAGCCACGGCGCCGGTTGAGCGTGCAAGCTCGGTCCTGACGAGCTGGCGCAGGTCCTGCGCCCGCTGACACCGACGACGCACCCCGACCTGCTGGTCGGCACCGACACCGGAGACGACGCCGCCGTGTGGCGCCGTCCGGACGGTCGCGCCCTGGTGTCCACGGCCGACTTCTTCACCCCCATCGTCGACGACGCCCGCACCTGGGGCCGGATCGCAGCCACCAACGCGGTCAGCGACATCTATGCGATGGGCGCCACGCCACTGTTCGCACTCAACATCGTGGCCTGGCCCCGGGACCGGTTGGACCTGGACCTCCTCGGCGAGGTGCTGGCCGGCGGCGCCGACGCCGCCCAGGCGGGCGGCTGGGTGATCGCCGGCGGCCACACCGTCGACGGTCCCGAACCCATGTACGGCCAGGCGGTCACCGGCGAGGTGGATCCGGCCCGTATCCTCACCAACGCCGGCGCCAGGGCCGGCGACACCCTGGTGCTGACCAAACCCGTCGGCACCGGGCTGCTGGCCACGGCGATCAAGCGCAACGACGCCCTGGCCATCGAGAGCGGCGGCGAGCTGGAGGCGGCCTACCGCGCCGGTGTGGCCGAGATGACCCGGCTGAACGACATCGCGGCCCAGGTGGCCCTGGCCGCGGGGGCCACCGGCGCCACCGACATCACCGGGTTCGGGCTGCTGGGCCACCTGCACCACATGGCCCGGGCCAGTCGGGTCCAGGCCGTGGTCCACACCGGTGCCGTCCCGCTGCTGCCCTCGGTCCGAGAGCTCCTCGCGGGCGACTACGTGCCCGGGGGAACGGTGCGCAACGTCGACTACGTCACCCCGCACCTGGAGGGCGGCAGCGAGGACGACCGCACCATCCTCGCCGACGCCCAGACCTCGGGCGGGTTGCTGTTCGGCTGCCCTCCCGACCAGGTGACCCTGGCCCTGGCGGAGCTGGCAGACTCGGGCCACACCGCGGCCGCCATCGGCGAGCTGCGCGACGGCGATCCCGGCCGGATCACGCTGGCCTGACCGACGGTCTCCGCCGTCGGCGACTAGTGAGCCGACGGCCCGGACTCCACCGGCAGGCCGGCCAAGTGGGCGTGATCGTTGTAGCGGACCAGGCGCCAGCGCCCCCGGCGGTCGCCGTGGTCGTCCACGGCGAACTCGGTCAGCGAGGTGTTGAGGGTCCAGAGATCGAAGTTGGGGTGCCGGGGCAGGTCGAGGAAGTGCCGGAAGGCCACGTCGACCACACCCCCGTGGCAACACAGCAGCACGGTCTGTCCCAGGTGGCCGGCCACCACCTTCTCCAGTGCCAGTGCAGTACGGTAGTGGAAGCGGATGGAGGTCTCGGTGTTGGGGGCCATGGGCCGGTCGGGCCGGGTCCGGAAGTCGACCACCCCGAAGCGCTCCTCGAGCTCGTCGAAGCGTACGCCGTCGGCGTCGCCCGGACGCAGCTCCTCCAGGTCGTCCTCGATCTCGATCTCCAGACCCCCGAGGGCCTCGTTGAGGATCTCGGCGGTCTCGATGGCCCGGGGCAGCGGGCTCGAGTAGAGGGCGTGCACGGCGGGCTCGCCACCCGCCTTCCAGCGATCGCGCAGCGCCATCGACTGGCGCCGGCCCAGCTCCGACAGCCCGGTGCAGCTCTTCATGCCCCCCAGGACTTGGCGCACCGTGACCTCGGACTCGCCGTGGCGGACGAGGATGAGCCGGGTGTCGGGGCTGGGGCTCACTCCTCGGCGAAGACCTCGGCGGGAATGGTGCCCGACGACGTCTTGGTCATGATCTCGGCCCCGTCCTCGGTGACCAGGATGGTGTGCTCGAACTGGGCCGAGCGGCGCCCGTCGGCGGTGACCGCGGTCCAGTCGTCGTCCCACAGGTAGAGCGCGGCCCCGCCGAGGTTCAGCATGGGCTCGATGGTGAAGCTCATGCCCTCCTCGAGCTCGGTGGTGGCCCGGCGGTCGTAGAAGTGGGGGATGGCCAGGGCGGAGTGGAACTCGGGACCGGTGCCGTGGCCGATGAACTCCCGGACCACGCTGAGGCCGTGGGCGTGGGCATGGCGCTCGATGGCCCGGCCGATGTGGTTGACGAGCGCCCCCGGTCGGACCGCGGCGATGCCGGCGTACATCGCAGCCCGAGTCTCACGCACCAGGTGGCGGGAGTGCTCGTCCGGGTCGCCCACCAGGAAGGTGACCGAGGTGTCGCCGTGCATGCCCTCGTAGAAGACGGTGACGTCGATGTTGACGATGTCGCCGTCGGCCAGGGGGCGGCTGTCGGGGATCCCGTGGCAGATCACCTCGTTGACCGACGTGCACACCGACTTGGGGTAGCCCCGGTAGTTCAGCGGGCTCGGGTAGGCCCCCAGGCGGACGGCCTCGTCGTGGGCGATCTGGTCCAGCTTGTCGGTGGTGATCCCCACCTCCACGTGCTTGCCCACGTGGAGCAGCACTTCCGCAGCCACCGACCCGGCCCGGCGCAGGGTCGCGATCTCGTCGGGGGTGCGGACCAGGGGAAGAACCGAGGGCCCCGGGTCCCCGGTCACGGCATAGGGCGGCCGGGGGATGTCGCGGGGCACGGTGCGCCGGGGACTCTGCAGCGCGGGTCGAACCGGCGGGTCCGACGGGGGGATCGCGGTTCCTTGCCGAGGTCCCTTGCGCTTGCGCTTCGCCATCCGCCCAGGGTACCGGCCGTTAGTATGTCGCCGCGCCCAGCGGCGGCACCGGGAGGAGACCACATGGCAGCAGGCGGCGGCACCAAGGCGATCGTCACCGCGTTCTTCGCCAACCTGGGCATCGCCATCGCCAAGTTCATCGGCTTCCTGGTCACCGGGTCGTCGTCGATGCTCGCCGAGTCGGTCCACTCGGTGGCCGACACCAGCAACCAGGCCCTGCTGATCCTGGGCAACAAGCGGGCGGAGCGGGCGGCCACCATCCAGCACCCCTTCGGGTACGGCCGGGAGCGGTACTTCTGGGCCTTCGTGGTGGCGCTGGTGCTGTTCTCGCTCGGCTCGCTGTTCGCCATCTACGAGGGCATCGAGAAGATCCGCCACCCCCACGAGATCGAGTCCCTCGGCTGGGCCATCGGGATCCTGGCCTTCGCCATCGTGCTGGAGGCCTTCGCCTTCCGCACCGCGGTCGTCGAGTCGAAGAAGGTCAAGGGGTCGAGCTCGTGGCCCGCCTTCGTACGCCGGGCTCGGTCGCCCGAGCTGCCGGTGGTGCTGCTCGAGGACCTGGGCGCCATGATCGGCCTGATCCTGGCGTTCTTCGCCATCATCATCGCCGAGGTGACCGGCAACCCCCGCTGGGACGGGGTGGGCACGCTTTCCATCGGCATTCTCCTGGGCCTGATCGCCATCGTGCTCGCCATCGAGATGAAGAGCCTGCTGATCGGCGAGGGGGCCCTTCCCGAGCAGGCCGAGCAGATCGAACGGATCCTGGTGGATCACCCCCAGGTGGAGCGGCTCATCCACATGCGCACCCAGTACATCGGCCCGGACGAGATGCTGGTGGCCGCCAAGGTCCAGTTCGCCCGCGGCCTGTCTCGCACCGAGCTGGCCGAGGCCATCAACCAGGTGGAGGGGACGCTGCGCGACGACGTGCCGGTGGCCAAGATGATCTACCTCGAGCCCGACCTCTACGACGAGGCCGAGCTGGCAGCGGACCCACAGGATCTGTGAGAAGAAATCCACGCCCCCGCCCGGATCTGTGAGAAGAAATCCACGCCCCCACCCGGATCTGTGAGAAGAAATCCACGCCGATTTGTTCTCACAGATCGGCGGGGCGATCGTGGCTAACCTCTCGGCGGTGTTCGACGCCATCCTCATCACCCGCGACGGGGACGGCCCCGTCGAGACCGCACTGACCCAGCTCGACGACGGCGACCTGCCCGAAGGGTCGGTCACAGTCGACGTGGAGTACTCGACGATCAACTACAAGGACGGGCTGGCCATCATGGGCCGACCCGGGGTCGTGCGTTCCTACCCGATGGTGCCGGGGGTGGATCTGGCCGGGACAGTGGCCGCCAGCGGCGACGACCGCTACGCCCCCGGCGACCAGGTGGTCCTCAACGGCTGGGAGGTCGGCGAGAGCCACTACGGGGGTCTGGCGCAGCGGGCCCGGCTGGACGCCGACTGGCTGGTGCCGCTCCCGGACGCCTTCACCACCCAGCAGGCCATGGCCATCGGCACCGCGGGCTACACGTCGATGCTGTCGGTGCTGGCCCTCGAGGAGCACGGGGTGCAGCCCGGCGACGGGCCGATCGTGGTCACCGGCGCGGCTGGCGGGGTGGGCAGCACCGCGGTGGCCATCCTGGCCGAGCTGGGCTACGAGGTGGTGGCGTCCACCGGCCGGCCCGACGAGGCCGGCTACCTTCGCGACCTCGGCGCCTCGGAGGTGATCGATCGGGCCGAGCTGTCCGAGCCCAACCCCCGCGGCCTGCAGTCGGTCCGCTGGGCCGGCGGTGTCGACGCCGTGGGCAGCCACACCCTCGCCAACGTGCTGGCCCAGACCCGGCCCCACGGCTGCGTGGCCGCCTGCGGGCTGGCGCAGGGCCCCGACCTCCCCGCCACCGTCCTGCCGTTCATCCTCCGGGGAGTCACCCTGGCCGGCGTCAACTCCGTCTACGAGCCCTACGCCCGCCGCCAGCAGGCCTGGAAACGCCTGGCGACCGACCTCGATCCGGGCCAGCTCGAGGCCATGACCGAGGTGGTGGGCCTGGGCGAAGTGATCGAGGTGGCCGGGCGAATCCTCGACGGCCAGGTGCGGGGCCGGGTGGTGGTCGACGTCAACCGCTGACCCCGCCAGCGCGATCGATCTCCTCCTGCAGCGCTCGAAGGATGGGCAGCGTGGCCCGGTCTCTGGGGCGGTTGGCCGCCTCCTTCGACCGGATGATGTCAGCGAGGGCCGCCACCTTCACCCGCTGGCCGGTGAGCTCGATCTCGGTGCCAGAAGCAGCGAGCTCGTCATAGCCACCGACGCCAGACGCGTCGAAGACCAGATCGACGTCTCCGCACCGGGTCGTGAGGTTCAGCATCGCCATGGAACCGAGCACCGCAGGGTGGGGATCGAACGCCACCCCGTCCGGATCGGCCTCGGTCCGGATACGAGCCTCCAGGTCGACGAGCGCGGCGCTCAGCCGACCCAGGTTGTCGTCGGTCTTCGCCGGGACGATGTCGGCGTCGTTGGTCATGGCCGTCGAGCCGTGGATGACCGCGGCCAGCCCTCCGACCAGGACGTAGTCGACCCGGTGCCGGGCCAGCACCGAGAAGATGCACTCGGGGTCGAGCGGCGCCGCCATCAGCCGGCGGGGCGGGCCGACGCCAGGGCCCGACTCAGGTTGACGACCGACGCCAGACGCTCGTCGGGCGACATGGCCAGCTGCTGGCGAAGCTGGGCCCGGTCCACGTCGTCCACCTCGGCGTCGAGGACCAGCCGCAGCCCGCACGCCCGGAGGATCGCCGCCAGCGTCGACAGCCGGGGCTCGTCGTGGCCCCGCTCCCAGCGTGAGATCGCCGACTGGGTGGTGCCGACCAGCTCGGCCAGCTCCAGCTGGGTGAGCGCGGCGTGGGCCCGAGCCCGCCGGATCAGTGCGGCACCGGGCTGGATTCGCTCGAGTCGGGGGTCGGCGACGGTCACATGCCGGCTGTAGCTCGTGTCTTGAATCGAACTCATAGCGTATAGGCTATAGTAGCCGCGGCGGGAACGTCAGCCGAAGACCCCGGCACAGCCGTACAGGCTCCTCACCCGCCAACCCGCCGTGGTGTACACGGCGATCACCTGTGCACCGACCCGGTCCAGATCGGCGGCCGACCACGCCAGGCCCAGGTACCGAGACGCCCCGTTGCCGAGCGCGGCGTCCTCGACCAGGTAGAGGTGGGCGGTGTTGATGGGCGCATCGGCGCCGTACTGTTCCACGAACTGGGCGGCGATGGCGTCGACGACCGTGTCGAGGTCGGCTCGGACGGGCATCGCAGGGTCGTCCACCAGCTCGTTGATCCCGTCCTGGACGAGGCTGCCCGCCGGACATGCGAGGGTCGCCCCCCACCCCGTCCGGCCGACCGCCTCGAGCCCGTCGACGCTCGGGTTCGCCGGCGGCGTCGGGGTCGGGGTCGGCGCCTCGGTGGGTGTGGGCGGGACCACCTGGCGGGGGCTGGGCACGTCGGGCGTGGCCGGGGACCCCTCGTCGACCTCGGACCCCGTGCAGCCGGCAAGGACGAGGAGCACGACGCCCACCCGCACGAGCGTGCGATGGCTCCGCACGCGCCGGGCCCTACCCGCTCGACGTCGCCTCGGCGCGTTCGCGCACCTGGGCCTCGACCGTGGCGATGTCCTCCACCACGTGGCTGGCGAGCACCCGGACGTTGGGCTCGAGGACCATCGAGTCGTGGTCGCCGGGCACCTCGCGGACGAGCACCTGGCGCACCCACGGGGTCCAGCCGTTGTCGTCGACCTGGAAGTTGAGGTTCTGGTCCACGTACCGGGACCCGCTCAGGCGGAACACCACGTTCAGCTTGGGGCGGTACACGTGGACGTCGCCGGGGTAGGCCTTGGGCTCGTTGGCCTCGACCGCCCTCATGTGGGCGGCCTCGATGGCCGAGGTCCGGAAGTCGTGGTCCTGCATCTCGGTGTTGTCGATGCGGCGCTGCTCCCGCTTGTAGCGGAGCTTGCCCTCCACGTAGTGCTTCAGCCAGCGGTGCTTGAGACGCTTCAGCGTCTGCAGGTGCATCATGATCTTGTCGATCTCGGTGATGTCGCCGCCCAGGCCCGGCACCGGGGTGTCGAGCAGGATGACCATGGCCACCTCGTCGCCGGCGTCGGTGAGCTGCTGGGCCATCTCGTAGGCGGCAAACCCGCCCCCGGAGAACCCGCCAACGAAGTACGGGCCCTCTGGCTGCACCTGCTTGATCTCGGCGATGTAGTCCCGGGCCGCGTCCTCGAACCGGTCGTGTGGCTCCTCGTCGCCCACCAGCCCCCGGGCCTGGATGCCGTACACCGCCCGCTCCTCACCGATCAGCATGCCCAGGTGCCGCAGGTTCAAGATGTTGCCGAACATCCCGGCCACCAGGAACAGCGGCGCGTTCCCGTTCCCGGGATCGGGTGCGATCTGCACCACGTGGCGCATCGCGGTGGCGCCGGCATCGGTCCCGCTGGCGGTGGCCGCGACGGCGTCGCCCCCGACCTCGGCCCGGATGAGCTCGGCCAACCGGGCCACCGTGGGCGCCTCGAAGAGAACCGACATGGGCTGGTCCACGCCGAAGCGCTGCTTGATGGAGGCGAACAGGCGCAGCGCGATCAGCGAGTGCCCGCCCAGCTCGAAGAAGTCGTCGTCGATACCGATGGGGTCGACACCGAGCAGCTCCTCCCAGAGCCCGACCAGGCCGCGCTCCACCTCGTCGGTGGGCTCGCGGTACTCCGACGCCAGATCGGGGCGCTCGAAGCGGGTGCCGTCACCGGTGCTGTCGAGGGTGCTGTCGATCAGCTCGATCTGGGGCTGCATCGGCAGGGGGCTGACGAACAGGTGCCGCTGGCCCGACGACTCCATGACCCGCTCGAAGGCCTCCCAGCCCTCGTCGGGGTCGATGCCGGCTTCGAGGAACCGCTGGAACATGACCTCGGCCGAGGCCACGTCGCCGACCGCGCCCAGGGCGCCGGTGCCCACGCTCGGGTCGGCGAAGCTCAGCTCGTCGGCCAGGCGGACCATGGCGAAGTTCTCGATCTCCACCAGGACCCGGCCCTCGGCGTCGGTCAGGGTGACGTCGAAGCGCACCAGGTTGGCGCCTCCCGAGACGTCCCGCAGCCGGAGGTGGCTGAAGATGCGTGCCTCGAGGGGCCGGTGCCAGCGGAGGCGCCCGTAGGTCATGGGCACGTACATGGGCGCTTCGTCGAGGTCGTCGTAGCCCTCGGTGAGGGGCAGCCCGAAGCCGGTGGCCATGTCCAGCAGCGCCGGATGCAGGCTGAACTGGCGGGCTTCGTCGACCAGCTCGGGGCGCAGGGCCAGCTCGGCGAGGGCCTCACCGTCGCCCCAGCGGATGGACCGTAGGTTGCGCCAGTGGGGACCGAAGCGGACGTGGTCCTCCTGGCGGGTGCGGATGCCGGCCTCGTCGCTCTCGGCCCGGGTCTGGCAGCGGCGCCGGATGGCGTCGAGGTCGAGCGGCTCGGGTTCGGCGGCCTCCACGGCGCGCACCACGGTCTCGGAGTGGGTCTGCCAGCCGCTGGTCGAGCCGTGCGCCGCGGTCTGCAGCCGGGCCTGCATGCCGTTGCTGCCCGCGGCCATCACCACCCGGGCGTCGCGGATGATCCCGTCGGGCACGGCCAGGGGGGTGAGGAAGCTCAGGTTCGAGATCTCGACGGCCTCGGCCCCACCGGCCAGCGCGGTGGAGACGAACAGCTCCACGTGGCCGGTGCCCGGCATCAGCGGGCGGCCCACCTCGGTCCGGTGCTCGTCGATCACCCACATCCGGTCGGCGCTGAGCTCCACCGTGCCCACGGTGTGGTCCGCGTCGACCGACACGTAGTCGAGCAGCGGGTGCGGGCAGGGCTGGAATGCGTCCCCCACCTCGTCGGCGATGGTTGCCGCGGCCAACCCCACCTCTCGCCAGGGCCCCCATGCCAGGGACAGAACCTCGGGGTCGCCCGCGTGGCGGCGCCGCTGCGCGTATGCGTCGAGGAAGGCGTTGGCGGCGGCGTAGTCCACCTGGCCGGGGATGCCCAGCGCGGTCGACGTCGACGAGAAGTAGAGGATGAAGTCGGGCTCGTGGGGCTCCATCACCTGGTCGAGCACCATCGCGCCCTGGACCTTGGGGGTGAGGACCTTGTCCATCTCCATCTCGGTCTTCAGGGCGATGAGGTTCTCCTCGACCACGCCGGCAGCGTGGAGGACCCCGTCGATGCGGCCGAAGCGCTGCACTGCCCCGTCGACCACGGCCTCCATCTCGGTGAGGTCGGCGACATCGGCCGAGGCCACCATGAACTCGATGCCGGCGTCCTCGAGAGCCAGCAGCTTGCGGATCTTCTTGGAGGTGGCGTTGCCGGGGCCGTGCTCGGCCAGCCAGGACGACCACTCCTCACGTTCGGGGAGCGAGCTGCGGCCAACCAGGACCAGCCGGCCGTTCCACGTGCGGGCCAACCGGTCTGCGAGGTGGAGCCCCAGGCCGCCGAGGCCACCGGTGATCAGGTAGGTGCCGCCGTCCTTGAGCCGCGTGGACCCAGCGCTCGCCACCGGTACCCGGTCGTAGGAGCGAACATAGCGCCGGCCCTGGCGGTAGCCGATCACCGAGCCCGCCTCGGCGCCCTTCAGGTCCGCAAGGACGAAGGCCGCGATGTCGGCCAGCTCGGGCTGGGACCCGCCCTGCTTGCCCTGGGCCCGGGCGAGAAGCTGCTCCGCGGCGGCCAGGGCCCGGGCGCCCAGCTTGCGGGGGCCGTCCTGGGGCATGTCCACGTCGATGACGGTGATGTCGACGGCGGGGTACTCGTGGGGGATCACCGCGGCCGGTCCCATCAGGGTGGCCTTCTCGGGATGGCCGACCCGACCGTCGACGGGCAGGGCCCCGTTGGTGACCACGGTCCAGACCTGGTCGGCGTCGGGCGCCTGGTCGCCCATCGCCTGGGCCAGGTGCACCAGGCAGAGGAAGCCTCGCTCCTGCATGTGGTGGTACCAACTGGAGCCCGGCCGGACCCGCTTGTCGGTGGTGAGGGTCCACAGGTGCAGGACCCGCTCGGGGACGAAGTCGTCCCCGACCAGCCCGGCCAGCAGCTGGTCGTAGCCCGACCGCGCCGCCTCGGGCGCGAGCACGTAGGACCGGTCGTCCAGTCGGGCGAAGCTGTCGCCCTCCCGCACCACCGCCACGTCGTGGCCGCCGGCGCGGAGCCGCTCGACGAGCTCGTTGCCGAGACCAGCCCGGTCGGCGAACACCAGCCAGCGGCTGGGCTCGATGGTCTCGGCGGGCGACGCCGGCACCTCGTGCCACACCGCCTGGTGGAACCAGTCGCTCAGATCGGCGCCTCGGTGCAGCGTGGTCCGGCCCGCGCCCTCGGTGACCCGGGCCTCGCCGGGCTCGATGAAGTAGCGCTGGTGCTGGAATGCGTAGGTGGGGAGCCCGACCCGGCGCCGCTGCTCGCCCTCGTAGAAGGCAGCCGCATCCAGATCCACGCCAGCGGCCCAGATGCGACCCACCACGTCGAGCGCGAACAGGTCGTCGGCCAGCTCCTGGTCCGGATGGCGCAGCGCCGGCAGCACCGGCTGCTGGGGAGCGATCTCGGCATTGGAGCGGGCGAAGGAGGACAGGGCCCGGCCCGGACCCAGCTCGACCAGGACCGTCCCGGGCTGCTCCAGCAGCAGCGACACGTTGTCGCCGAAGCGCACGGTGTGCCGGAAGTGCCGCACCCAGTACATGGGGTCGGTGGCCTGCTCGGCGGTGAGCCAGCCACCGGTGAGGTTGGAGGTGACCGGCATGGTGGGGGCGGACAGCGTGATGCTGCGCAGCTTCTCCTCCCACTCGGGGAGGATGGGGTCGAACAGCGGGGAATGCGCCGCGGTGCGCAGCGGGATCTCACGGATCTCGACCCCGGCGTCGAGGAGGGTCGCGGTCAGCTCCCGGATCTCCTGGGCCGTCCCCGAGACCACCACCAGGTCGGGGGCGTTGATGCTGGCCACCACCAGACGGCCGTAGAGGTAAGGCTCCACGTCGGCCGCCGAAAGATTCACCGACAGCACGCCCCCCTCCTCACAGCGGTCGACGAGCTGGGCCCGCAGCACCGCCAGGTCCAGGCAGTCCTCGAAGCTGAAGACCCCGGCGATGCACGCCGCGGTCATCTCGCCCCAGCTGTGGCCGGCCATGGCCCGGGGAACGAGACCCCAGGACTCGAACAGCCGAGCCAGCGCCAGCTC
>JBFINV010000052.1:0-11165 GCA_041611015.1 Acidimicrobiales bacterium
GCCAGACGGTCCAGGACCATCCCCTCGACCTCGAGCCAGTCCTTGGCCCGGGTGCCGTCGATGTGGCGGTTGTAGGGCTGGTCGAAGATGATCACGTCACGGCCCTGGCGCCGGAACGCCTCGATGTTGTGGGGCCCGTCCTCCACGTAGGCGTCGGCGTCGATGGCGGACTTGGCGCCGATGAAGCACAGGTCGCGGTAGGGGATGCGGGCGCTGTCGAGCCAGGCCGCGGTGTCGCCGGCGGCGATGGCGTGGCCCCAGTTCACGTAGAGCCGGTGGCTGATGATCCGGATCCAGATCCCTTGATCGGAGAGCCGCCAGAGGGCCTCGGCAGCACCCTCGATGACCGGCATGTCCCGGAACATGCGGTACTCCATGACCGCGAGCTGGTGGAGCCGCTCGAACTCGTCGCCCTCTATCCCCCACTCCGCGAAGGACCACTGGCGCTGGTCCGGCAGGGTGGCCGGGTCCACGCCCAGCTCCTTGGCCACAACCTCCCTGAAGATGGCGGTGTGGTCACCGCACACCCCGTCGAGGTCCACACCCAACACGAATGGTCGATCGATTGTCGGCCCTCCTCGCTCGACCCATGGCCGAGGCCGCATTCTACCGGCCGGCCCCCGGGGTGAACGGGACCGGGATCGTGGGCCACACTGGAGCCATGAGCGCTCTCGTCGTCGACCATCCTCTCGTGGCGGAGCGGCTGACCCGGCTGCGCAACAAGACAACGAAGCGTGCCGGGTTCCGCCGCAACCTGCACGAGCTCTCGCTGTTCCTGATCTACGAGGCGTTGCGGGACCAACCGGTGGCCAAGATCGACATCGACACCCCCATGGCGCCCGCACGAGGGGTTCAGGTGACGGACCCACCCCTGATCGTGCCCGTCCTGCGGGCCGGGCTGGGCATGCTCGATGCGGCCCTGGAGCTTCTTCCCAACGGCCGGGTGGGGTTCGTCGGCGCCAAACGCAACGAGGAGACCCTGCTGCCCGACGCCTACGTCAACACCATCCCCGACGACCTCAACGGCAAGCGGGCCCTGGTGCTGGACCCGATGCTGGCCACCGGCGGATCGCTGATCCACACCTGCAACCTGCTGCGGGAGTCCAAGGTGGGCCACATCACCGTGGTCTGCGTGCTGGCGGCGCCCGAGGGGGTGCGGGCCTTCGAGGCCGAGAGCTTCGACGCCCGGGTGATCACCGCCTCGGTCGACCAGGGCCTGAACGACGTGGCCTTCATCATGCCCGGCCTCGGCGACGCCGGCGACCGCCAGTTCGGCCTGGCGTAGCTGAGTCAGGCCGAAACCAGCTCGTCCATCGCGGCCAGTGAGGTGGTGAGGCCGGCCGCCGACCGCTCCATGAACGTCTCGGGATCCTCTGGCTCGGGCATGTCGACCTGCATCGTCATCAGGGTGAAGCCGTCGGCGGTGGGCTCGAGGGTCAGTGTCTGCGTGGTGGGTGGCCCCGTCGGGTCAGCCTCGCCCATCACGAACCACTCGTCGGCATCGATGCGATCCGGTCGATCGACGTGCGTGTAGGTCCCGTGCCATGCCATGGGGCCGTGCTCGGGGATCACCAAGACGTAGTGATAGCGACCACCTTCGGGGTTGGACTCGCACACGGTCAGCTCCGAGCCGGGCGGCGCGCCCGCCGGGAACCAGACGCGAAGGTCCGCGGGGTCGGTGAAGGCCCGGAAGACTCGGTCGGGTGGGGCGCCGAAGACCCGCACGCACCGGTACGACGAACCGTCGTCGCTCAATTCGATCCGGGTCGATCCTCGGCGGGCGTCGAGCGTCGCCAGGTCGGCTGGGGTGATGCTGTCGGTCACGGGATCTGCTCCTCGGTTGGCTCGGGATCGGGATCGGGGTCGGCCGAGACGAGCTCGTCCAGGGTGTCGAAGCGGGCCTGCCAGACGTTCTCGAACGACGCGAACCAGTCGTGCGCCGCTTGCAGGCCCTCCCCCCGCAGCCGGTAGCGGCGGTACCGGCCATCGGCGCGAACCGACACCAGCGCGGCGCGGGTCAGGACCTTGAGGTGCTTCGACACCTGAGGCTGGCGGAGACCGGAGGCGGCGACGAGCTCGGAGACGGTCGCCTCCCGTTGGTGGTGCAGGAGCCCGAGCAGGCGGCGGCGGTTCGGTTCGCCCACTGCGTCGAGAACCCCATCTGCGTCGGCCACGCCGTCAGCCTATATATTCCTCTAGAGGAATTCAAGACACCCGCCGCCCTACCCAGCGCGGATCTGTGAGAACAAATTCGCGTCGAGTTTGTTCTCACAGATCTGGACGCAGCGCCGCTCAGTCGATGCCCTCGGCCTTGGCCAGCTCGGACAGGGGGATCTGGGCCCGGGCGCCGAGGTGGCTGATGACCTCGGCAGCCGCGATGGAGGCCAGGCGGCCGCAGGTGGCCAGGTCCAGGCCCCGGGTGTAGCCGTACAGGAACCCGCTGGCGTAGAGGTCGCCGGCGCCCGTGGTGTCGGCCACCTGCACCGGCTCGGGGTCGACCGTCACGGTGTCGTCGGCGGTGACGATCACGCTCCCCTTCGGGCCCCGAGTGCAGCAGGCCACCTCCACCCGGCCCCGCAGGATCTCCACGGCCTCCTCGAAGGAGGCCTCGGGATAGAGCGACGCCAGCTCCTTCTCGTTGCCGAACAGGATGTCGATGACCCCGTCCACCAGCTCGAGCCACTCGCCGTGGTGGCGCTCCACGCAGAAGCTGTCCGAGAGCGTGAACGACACTTTGTTCCCCGCGGCGGCGCAGATGTCGACCGCCTTGCGGATGGCCTCCTTGGTGATGTCGATGTCCCAGATGTAGCCCTCGCAGAACAACACCTCGGCCCCGGCCACCACCTCGGCGTCGATGTCGTCGGGATGCAGCAGGCCGGCGATCCCGAGATACGTGCTCATCGTGCGGGCCGCGTCGGGGGTCACCACGATGAGCGACCGGGCCGTGGGCGGGCCCTCGGTGGCCTTCGGGATGTCGAAGTGCACCCCGGCAGCGCGGATGTCGTGGGTGAAGACCTCACCGAGCTGGTCGTCGCGGACCTTGCCGATGTAGCCGGCGGTCCCGCCGAAGGAGGCGATCCCGGCCATGGTGTTGGCGGCGGATCCCCCGGAGGTCTCGATGGCGGGGTTCATGTGCGAGTAGAGCTCGTCGGCCCGGTCGGCGTCGATCAGGGTCATGGACCCCTTGACGAGGCCGTTCTCGGCGAGGAACTCCTCGCGCTCGTGGCTGATCACGTCGACGATGGCGTTGCCGATCCCGACCACGTCGTATCGATGCTGTGTCAACGGGCCCCTTCCGACGCCGAGAGGGTAGCGCCCGGGGCCCGGACCAGGCGCGGAACCGACCCCCGGCGCGGCTCGAAAGCTCTACGATCTGGCTGGTGAGCGACCTCTCGGATCACCGCCTGCCCCGCACCGTGGTGCCCCACCACTACGACCTCGAGATCGAGCCCGACCTCCACGCCGCCACCTTTGCCGGCCGGGTTCGCATCGACGTCGAGGTGGTGGATGCCACCACCGACATCGTCCTCAACGCCGTCGACCTGACGGTGAGCGAAGCGACGGTCACCGGCGCCGATGGCGCCCCCCATGCGGCTGCCACCACCCACGACGGTGCGGCCGAGCGCCTGACCCTGGTGCTCGACGCCGCCCTGGAGCCCGGCCCGGCCACCGTGGAGCTGGTCTTCGACGGCCTGCTGAACGACAAGCTGGTGGGCTTCTACCGCAGCACCTTCACCGATCCCGACGGTGAGACCCGGACCATCGCCACCACCCAGTTCGAGTCCACCGACGCCCGGCGGGCCTTCCCGTGCTGGGACGAGCCCGACCTGAAGGCCACCTTCGCCGTGGCGCTGGTCCACGACGCGGAGCTGCTGGCGGTCTCGTCGGGACCCGAGATCGAGCGAACCGAGCTCGGCGAGGGCCGGGTGCGCACCCGCTTCGGCACCACCATGGTCATGTCCACCTACCTGCTGGCCTTCGTGGTGGGGCCCCTCCTGGCCACCGACCCCGTCGACGTGGACGGCACCCCGGTGCGAGTGGTGCACGCCCCGGGACAGGGCCACCTCACCTCCTTCGCGCTCGAGGCTGCGGCCCACAGCCTGCGCCACTTCGCCGACTACTTCGCCATCCCCTACCCCGCCGAGAAGCTCGACCTGGTGGCCCTGCCCGACTTCGCCTCGGGGGCCATGGAGAACCTGGGGTGCATCACCTTCCGGGAGGCGCTGCTGCTCCTGGATCCCGAGGACTCCACCCAGCCCGAGCAACAGCGGGTCGCCGACGTGATCGCCCACGAGGTGGCCCACATGTGGTTCGGCGACCTGGTGACCATGAAGTGGTGGAACGGGATCTGGCTCAAGGAGGCCTTCGCCACCTTCTGCGAGATGCTCTCCACCGACGCCTGGCGCCCCGAGTGGAAGGTCTGGGAGCACTTCGGCCAGGGGCGCAGCGCCGCGTTCGACGTCGACTCGCTGGACAACACCCGGCCCATCGAGTTCGAGGTGGTCTCCCCTGCCGACGCGGAGGCCATGTACGACGTGCTGACCTACGAGAAGGGCGCCGCGGTGGTGCGGATGCTCGAGCAGTACCTGGGCGAGGACCGCTTCCGCGACGGGATCCGCAGCTACCTGCGGACCCACGCCCACGGCAACGCCGAGACCCACGACCTCTGGGACGCCATCGAGGCCTCCACCGGCGAACCGGCGCGGCGCATCATGGACAGCTGGATCTTCCAGGGGGGGTACCCGCTGCTCACCCTCGAGCGCACCTCCCCCACCGGCGTCCACCTGCACCAGGAGCGCTTCGGCTACAGCGCCGAGTCCGCGGACGGCTCGTGGTCGGTCCCGGCGGTTCTCGGGGTGGGCACTGGCGGCGAGCGACGGCGGGTTCCGGTGCTGCTCGACGGCGTCGACGCCGAGGTGGACCTCGGGGCCGAGCCGTTCGACTACGTGGTCGGCAACGCCGATGCCAGCGGGTTCTACCGGGTCCAGCCCCGGGGAGAGCTCACCGAGGCCCTGGTGGTTTCCCTGGGCGAGCTGAGCGCGGTCGAGCGCTTCGGGATGGTCGACGACGCCTGGGCCCTGGTGGTGGCCGACCGAGCCCCGGTGCAGGACTGCATCGACCTGCTCGCGGCCACAGCCCTCGGCGAGGAGGACCTCGCCGTCTGGCGGCGGATGCTGGAGATCGTCGGAACCGTCGACGACCATCTGGAGGGTGCGTCCCGTGACCGGCATCGGCGCTGGGCCCTGGCCCTGGTGACAGAGGCGCTCCAGCGGATCGGCCCCCAGCCCGTGTCTGGCGAGCCCGAGGACCGGGCCGAGCTCCGCGGCGCCCTGTTCGCCACCGGGGGCGTGCTCGGCGAGCCGGAACACGTCGCCGAGGCTCGCAGGCTGCTCGACCAGCCTGCGGATCCCGCCCGCAACGTGGCCGCCATCAAGATCGTGGCCACCAACGGAGACGGCGAGGACTTCGGCCGCTTCGTCGAGCGCTACGAGAACGCCGCCATCCCCCAGGACGAGCGCCGCTACCTCTTCGCGCTCCCGCTGTTCCGCAGCCCCGGCGAGGTGGCTCGCCTGATCGACCTGGTCGACGGGGGCCGGATCCGCACCCAGGATGCCGCCTATGTGTTGGCCGTCGGGCTGGCCAACGTGGACGCGGCGCCGGCCGTGTGGTCCTACGTGTCGTCGCACTGGGAGGAGCTGAACAAGCGCCTCCCCGACAACTCGATCCCCCGGATGGTCCAGGGCGCGCGGACGGTCGGCGACCGGGTCGTGGCCTCGGCCATCGATGCCTTCTTCGAGACCCACGAGCTGCCCCAGGCCGGCCTGCGCCTGTTCCAGTACCTGGAGCGCATGTGGATCACGGTGGGACTACGGGAGCGGCTCCGAGATCAACTCGCCTGAGCCGTCAACCCGACTCGCGGGCGAAGGCCATGGCATCGTCCCACGACGCCCCCTCGGCGATCAGCTGGCGGTACTGCATGACGTGGCGGGGACGGTTGAAGCCGAGGATGCCGACCAGGCGACCGTCCCGCTCGTAGGCCGCGGCGAAGCGGCGCTCCTCCACGCTCCCGGTCACGATCTCGGCCCGGTCCCCGGGACCGGTCCGGCCGGCCAGCTGGATCTTGCGGTCGAACTGGTCGCTCCAGAACCAGGGGATGGGGCGGTAGGGCTCGGGGACACCCGAGAGCAGCCGGCGCGCCGCGTGCACTCCCTGCTCGACGGCGTTGTCCCAGTGCTCGACCCGCATCACCTCGCCGAAGGCCTGGTTGGGCCACCGGGCCACGTCCCCGGCGGCCACCACCCCGGGCCCAGCCAGGCAGGTCTCGTCACAGCGGACCCCGTCGTCGAGCTGCAGCCCGCTCCCGTCGAGCCACTCGGTGTTCGGCACCACGCCGACGCCGACCACCACCACGTCGGCGTCGAGGCTGGCCCCATCGCTCAGCTCGACCGCCTCGACCGCGCCGGACCCGACGATGCCCGCCACCCCGACCCCGGTCCGGACATCGACGCCGTGGTCCCGATGGACGTCGGCGAGCACCTGGCCCATGGCCTGGCCCAGCACCCGCTCGAAGGGCACCGGCGCGATCTCCACCATGGTGACGTCGAGCCCCATCTCGCGTGCGGTCGCGGCCACCTCGGCGCCGATGAAGCCCGCACCCACCACGACCAACCGCCGGGGCCCGGCGATGAGATCGGCCCGGATGGCCAGGCAGTCGTCGAGGGTCCGCAGGATGTGCACCCCCTCGAGCCCGTCGGTGCCCGGGATCGTGCGACAGCGGGCCCCGGTGGCGACGATCAGCCCGTCGAAGCCGACGGCCGGCCCATCGGCCAGCTCGACCTGGCGGGCGTCGAGGTCGAGCCCCGTGGCCCGCACCCCCAACCGCCAGTCGAGCTGCAGCTCCTCGAGGGTCTCGTCGTCGGCCAGAGAGGCCCGCTCCGGGCCCCACGCGCCCGCCAGGACCTGCTTGGACAGCGGGGGCCGGTCGTAGGGGAGGCGATCCTCGTCGCCGACCATCGTGATCCGGCCCGAGAAGCCGTCACGGCGCAGGGTCTCGGCGGCCCGGAGGCCGGCGAGGGACGCGCCGACGACGACGATCGAGTCCACTTGGTGTGCAGGCGTCGCCAGGCCGAGCCTGGATCAGTCCTCGGCGATCGAGATGGCCTGCTTGGGGCAGCGGCGCACTGCCTCTTCGACCCGGGGACGCAGCTCCTCGGGCGGCTCCTCCTGAAGGATGTAGAGGAAGTCGTCGTCACGGACCTCGAAGACCTCCGGGGCCACCTGCATGCAGATGGCGTTGCTCTCGCACAGGTCGAAGTCGACGACTACCAGGTACCCCATCGAGATCCTCCAGCACGGTCGGCTGGGGCCACGTTAGCCCAGGTGATCAGACCATCTCGCAGCTGGCGTCGGGACCGGCGCGGCGGGTCACGACCAGCCCGTCGGACACCACGGCCACCTCGCCCGCCCCACGGCGGAGCTCGTAGAGGTAGACGGCCAGGGCGTTGCAGGCGTTGATCGGCTCGTCTCCCTCGGCGTCGATGATGAACGTGACGGTGATGCCGTCCAGGTCCCCATCGACCCGATCGACGTCGTAGCGGACCTTGGGGACCCACGACGCCGCGGCGAAGTTGCTCTCGACGTAGGCCTCGACGTCGTCGACCAGCGCCGCGGTGGTGTCCACCTCCCCGGGTGGCAGCGTTGCGCTGTCGACCCCGCAGACCGTCACCGCGTGCTGGGTGAACCCGGTCCGCGCCGCCTGGGCCTCGGGATCGAAGGCTGCAGAGAACAGTTGATCGAGCTCGTCGATGTCCCGGAGGCCGCGGGTGGTATTGGTGAGCTCCTGCACCGCGTCGCGCACCTCGGCGGGCGCGACTTCGAGGAGGGCTGCGAAGTCCGCGGCCTGGACAACCTCGTTGGACGCGGAGAGCCCCTTGCCCTCCGAGAGCAGCTCGCAGTACGCCTCCAGATCGCCTCCGCCGCCGCCACCGCAGGCCGAGGCGATCACAGCGATGGCGACGAGTGCTGCCAGCAGCCGTTGGTGCACCGGCTCATCATGCCCCACCCCCGGCCCGGCGGGTGACCACCGCTCGCCCCGGAGGTCAGCGGCTGAGCTGGCGGACCAACGCCAGGTCGGCCGCCGAGCAGGCCCCGGCCAGCCGCGACAGCGAGCCCGAGCCCACCTGCCAGGTGGCGAAGCACTCCGCGAAGTCCCCGGCGCCGGTGGCGAAGTCGGCGGCGCCCGAGGTGGGCCACCACGGGGCCTCGGCGTCGATGCCCCGGGCCTGCTTCCAGGCCCGCCGGTCGCCGGTGTCGTTGTAGGCGAGGTCCACCGCGTGCCCGAGCTCGTGGGCCAGGACCCGGGCCAGGTCCCAGGCCGAGTCACCGGGGCGCATGTGGATCTCGATGCGTTGGGGCCCCGACAAGGTGACCCCGCGGAGCGTCCCGCCGTCGTCGTCGAACACGATGGTCCAGCCGGGCAGGCGGGAAGCCCACGGATAGGAGATGTGGGCCAACGCTGCGGCCCGGAGAGCCTCGGCGCTCCGGGGCTCGGGACCCGCCGGTGTCGGCTGGGGTTCCGCCGGTGGGGGCTCCGGGTCGGCGGGTGCTGACGGGGGGGCCTCGGGCTCAGGCTCGGGCCGGGCGGTGGACCCCCCCTGATCGGCGGGCCCGGGCTGGCGGGCGGACTCGGGCGGGTCACTGCGCTCGGGAGCAACCGGTCGCTCGGGCGGCGCCTCGGCCGGAGCGGGCTCGGGCTCGGGCTCGGGCAGTGTCGCCGCGGGGGCGAGGGCGGGATCCGACGCAGCAGGCGGGAGCGGATCGATCCCCCGGGGGTCTGGCGGATCGGGCGTCTCAGCCGTGCGAGTGAGGCCGGAGGCGGCGCCCATTGACCTCGTCGATCGCCCATCCGACGGGTCGGGCTGCCGCCCCCGGACCTCGACCTTCGGCGCGACCTCCGCCGCAGCGGAGGCCGGGCCGTCGTCCTGACCGGCTGTTGGCATGTCGATTGTCAGCGTCAGGGTGACGAGCCCGAGACCGACCGCCATCGCAATCGAGCCCCGTCGACACCTGCCCACGCTCCAGTGCTACGTAGGTCGGAGCCGCCGGAGAAGAGGGCGCGGCTCGAAAGGCGCGACCGGACCAGCGCGGTCGCACCTTCGGTGACGCCGACCCCACCAGGGGTGGCGAGAGCCGGCGTCCTCAGCCGGTCAGCAGCGGCGAGCCGGATCGTCGCGTCGAGCGCTGCCGCGGGTCAGATGGCGGGGTGGCCACCCGACGAGGGCACACCGCCCGCGGGTGAGACGCCGCGGGTCAGATGGCGTCGTGGCCCTCCTCGCCGGTGCGGATGCGCACCAGCCGCTCCACGCTGCTGACCCAGATCTTCCCGTCGCCGATCTTGCCCGTGCGGGCCGCACCCATCACCGCATCGACGGCCTTCTCCACGTTGTCGTCGGCGACCACGATCTCGAGCCGGCTCTTGGGGGTGAAGGCCACCTTGTACTCGGTGCCCCGGTAGGTCTCGGTGTGGCCGCCCTGGCGCCCGAAGCCCTGGGCCTCGGTCACGGTCATGCCCTGGACGCCCAGGGGGGCCAGGGCCTCCTTGACCTCCTCCACCTGGTGGGGCTTCACGACTGCGGTGATCAACTTCACTGGCGATCGACCTTCCTCGACGGGTTCGTAACGATACAAAGTACACAAAACTGCGGCTGTTCCTGCGGATCGTGAACCCGAACTGTCCACGATCGAGCCGATTCTGTACTAAGGTATCGATACATTCGCGGTCGGGGTCAGGACGTTCGCAGCCCCGACCCCGACCATCGAACGAGGATCGAACGATGATGGCGCCGCAGCGACTCGGCACACGCATCCAGATCGACACCGCCTCCAAGATCCCCCCGTTCGAGCAGCTCCGGGCCCAGCTGGCGCTCATGGTGTCGTCGGGCCGGCTGCGCCCCGGTGCTCGGGTTCCCACCGTACGCGGCCTGGCCGAGAGCCTCGACCTGTCCAACGGGACCGTGGCCCGGGCCTACCGCGAGCTCGAGCACCAGGGGATCCTGATGGGGCGGGGCCGGCGCGGCACCTTCGTGGCCGACGAGCCCCCGAACGCGTACTCCGTCCAGGAACGGCGCCGCCACCTCGCCGAGGCCGCAGCGGCCTTCGCCACCACCGCCCGTCAGCTCGACACCGGCGACGACGAGGCCCTCGAAGCGGTGGCCGCAGCCCTGGCCCAACGAGTCCAGGTGCAGTGATGCGCAGTGGGCTGCCGTGAACGCGCCGGAGCAGCGACTGCGGCCGCCCGGTCCGCTGGTGAGCGCCGCCTGGCTCGCCATCCACCACCTCGAGGTGAAGCTGGCCGACGTGCGCTGGTACGTGGACGGCCGGTCCGGGCGCGACGCCTACCACCGGGGGCACATCCCCGGCGCAGTCTTCGTCGACCTCGACGCCGACCTGTCCGCGCCCGCCGGACCCGGTGGCCGCCACCCGCTTCCAGCGCCCGAGGACTTCGCCCGGGCCCTGTCGCAGCTGGGAATCGGCGACGGCGACGTGGTGATCGCCTACGACGACTGCGCGGGCATGGTGGCCGGCCGCCTCTGGTGGATGCTCGACTCGTGGGGGGAGACCGCAGCCGTGCTCGACGGCGGCATCGACGCCTGGACGGGTCCCCTGGAGACCGCCGTGCCCGAGCCTGCGCCCACCGTGCTCACCCCCAGGCCCTGGCCGCCGGACCGCTTCGCCACCGCCGACGAGGTGGCCGGCCGCGGCCCCGACGAGATCCTGATCGACGCCCGCACCGAGGACCGGTACCGGGGTGAGCCGAACCAGATCGACCCCCGTTTCGGTCACATCCCGGGCGCCTGCAGCGCCCCCCACACCGACAACGTGACCGACGGCCGCTTCCGGTCAGCCAGGGCGCTGCGCCACCGCTACGTGGAGCTGGGCATCGGCGAGGACACCCCCGTGATCGCCTACTGCGGCTCCGGGGTCAGCGCCTGCAGCGACCTACTGGCCCTCCGCGAATCCGGCCTCGGGCGCCCCCGCCTGTACACCGGTAGCTGGTCGGAGTGGGGCGCCGACCCCGAGCGGCCGATCGAGTCCGGCTGACCCGCAGCCTCCTGGGCGTCCGATTCGGCTCAGCTCGGCGGGCATTCCTCGCCGCCCTGGGCCAC